>JAAZOH010000010.1 GCA_012797845.1 Candidatus Beckwithbacteria bacterium | reverse complement strand
AGCTTTACTAACAATTTTACCAATACCAAAAGCTGGCATAGCGCCACCAATTGCAATGGTAATACCAACGGCTAAAGCTTTAATAGCTTCGGACATTTGCAGTACATCTGCCATATGTTTTCCTCCATTATATTAATAATTATTATTAGACTTATTATAAAATAAGCAAATACACACCAACTCGTCTTTTTGACAATTTTCGGTGTCACTAAATATTTCAAGTACAGTTAGTACTATCAATATTTAGTTCCTTGCAAATTGATCAAAAATACCTCGTTTCTGTAACATTTTTTATTTTACAATAAGTCTAATGATGAGCTTCAGTAGCTCCGCCAGTAAATACAAGTACCAGCATGACAAAAACCAATGACTGAATAAGACCTACAAAAATTTCCAAGCCTAAAAATGGTAATGGGGCGACAATTGGCAACAAAAAACTCATCACGGCCAGTAGAACTTCCCCGGCAAAAATATTACCAAACAACCGGAAAGCAAAAGAAATAATTTTGACAAACTCGCTGATTAGCTCCAACAAACCAACAAAGGTAAACATAGGATTGCTAAAGTTGAAAAACTTCTTAAGGTAATGAATGCTTAGATGTCGTAAGCCCTGATATTGAGTGAAAGCTACGCCTAAAATGGCTAGAGCAATGGTGGTATTCAGATCAGCGGTTGGAGCTCGGAAAAAAGGAACTAAAATTTCTTCGCCATTATGGAATTCTTTGATACCTACTGATCCCACTCCCGGTAAAAGTCCAGACCAACTGCTAATTAAGATAAAGAGAAATAGAGTGGTTAAAAAAGGAAAAAAGGCTTTCGCCTTTTTGTCACCTACGATAGAAGCATAAAAACTAAGTAAAGTTTCACAAATAATTTCAAGAATATTTTGGAGACTTTTACCTTTGGGAAAGCTTGTTATGGTTTTAGAACTAAAGGCAAAGGTAATGCTGACAAAGAAAAGAAGAACAAAAAAAGTGGAAAGCAAGGAATTGGTAATAGCAATATTACCAATGTGGAGGACAGGTTCGGCGGCAATAGAAATAGCCAATCCCATAATAAATAGTTTGCATGTTTGGTTTTTTACCAGGACAAGCAAACACCTTGGATTGTACAAATCAAGATAGAAAAAATCAATGACTGATTTATATACCTGTTATGTATTAAGCTAGGGAATTATTATTTTATGTAAAGCCGCTTGTTCTTCTTTTGCCAAGTTATGCTGACCAAGTAACTTATAACTTTCTATAAGTAACTGTCTAGCAGCTAGATCAAGTGGATCCAATAAAACACTTCTAAAAAAATAACGATTAGCAGTTTTTACATCATTAATTTCCATACTTTTTTGCCCATTTTCCAGATATGTTTCAGCTGAAGAAGGAGGAATTTCTAGATAGGAATGAGTAAGTTGTTGAGAGCTGTGAAAAATTTTATAAACCTGGTTTTGAGTTTGAGAAAAACTACTTAAGCTTAAAGCCAGTTGCAAATGCTCATTGGCAAGTTTTGGTTCTTTGGCTTTGTTAGCTAAATAGCTAAAAATAGTATGAGTTCCTAAAAAAGTTGCCCGTTGACCATAGTTCCACCAACTGTAATCGGAAAAAACATGATTAGCCAGTTGTTTAGTCAAACCATAGTCATAGCTAATGAATGGTTTTGGAGTTTTGCTAATTTCTAAACTATAACCATAAACCGAAGCATAAAATGGATTGCCTTCAACTCCCAGTATATCCAGCAATCTGGTTTCTGGATCAAAGATAAAAACCCGCCTACCTCGTTTCAGCTGCCAAGCAATAATATGGGCTACCCTTATTTGTCGATCGCTATAATCTCCCAAAATTAATTCTTGCTTATGCTTTTGCCACCAAGGCCAGCGCATTTCTAGAGTTACTGGTACTATAGTGACATCTGGTCTTTGACCTTCAACTAATTGCATTTCCAGTAAGCTAAAAACCCGATCTGAATCTACTATTAAAATTGCCTGTTTTGGTAAATCAGTTAAGACTTTTTTGGCAAAAAGGTAGTCAAAATTATCTTCTTTCAAATTATTAATCTGGTAATTACTTGCGGCTAGATATAAAGGTAGGATAAGAAAAACAAGAGGAAGGTAGGAGACAAACTGTTTTTTTATTTTGACAAACTTATTTGCGTACTGATAAAAAAAATATAATCCCAAACCTATTAATATGGTTATGACTAGAATATTGGGCAAAAGCATCCGTAGCCGTAAAGCTGTGCCCCAAAAATAAGCAATTTCTGACCCAGTATTTGGTAAAGGAAATTTGAGATAAAAAACTAGCAAAGGGCCGGAAATAAAGAAGGTTAGACTCAGAAACAAACTTAGCGATTTTGATTTTTGCCAAGTTTGTATAGCTCCCAGCAAGGCCAACCCTAAACCAGGTATGGTCAGATAAAAAGCTAGATATTTAAGATAAAACCAAAGTGCGATAAGAGAATGATTTATATTAAATTCATGAGCATAGGTTTCAATAGCAGAGCCTTCTTGGGTATACAAAGCTCGAGAGATAATTTGCCAAACCCCTTTTAGGCTTGGTTCAAAATACCAGGAAAAAGGTGAGACTTGAGTGTTAAAATACCACAACAATGAAAAAGGTAGTAGAAAGCTGAGTAAGCCAAGACCTAAACTTATTAAGTATTGCTGAAGCTGGCTTTTTCTTCTGACTTCTAAAAATAAAAAGAACACATAACCTGGTAAGAAAAACAAAATAGTTTGGTGATGAGCAGCTCCTAATCCCAAGACAACAATAGAGCTATAAAAAAGCTTCCAGTTAATCTTTTTGGCTTTTTTATACTGTTGGTACCATAGCAAAGTTAGGTACAAGAAGAGAGAAATAAAGAAATGATTAAAGCTAAAAACTTCAGCTAGAGTGGCATAGGTCCAAACTAAAGAATTAAAACCGAAAATACAAGTTGTAGCCAAGGCTATAATTTGGCTAGCTACAGTTTGTTTCTTACTTACAATTTCCAAAAGTTTATTAAGAGCCAAAAACAGGAAAACCAAGCTCAAACTTTGCCAAAAGGCTGAAAACAAATTGGCTAAGTAAGCCGGAGTAAACATTGGTAGTTTCATGGCTAAGCCAAGTAAAAAAGTATAGAGTGGGTAGCTAGGAGGATGGGCAATACCTTTGGTAAAAGCGGCAGTGATTAGCTCACTACTATCAGCATGGTTTTGAGGTAAGGTAGCTGTGGTTGATACATACACTACCAAAGAGAAAACAAAAATAAATAAAACTAAAATTTTTTGAAGACTGACTGTTTTCGAAAAATAAAACATAAGTAATTTCAGACTTAGTATACCGTAAGTATGATATGCTTAAAAAAGCTTATGAGTGAACCTGATCCCAAAGAGGAAAAACCACCAGCGGAAGAAAAAAAAGGTCTTAAAGTATTGCTTTCGATTTTATTAATACTGCTTATTACCTTATTACTTTTTGCTTTAGTAGAAGGTTTGGCTAGTACTGTACTTTTTATCAAAGATAGTTTGCCAATCTCCGAAGCCAGCCATACCCAGCCTGACCAGCTTTTAGGTTGGGTTAGCAAAGCCAATGTTGATTTGCCCAATAAGTATGGTCCAGGAGTTTTTTTTCAAACCAATAGCCAGGGCTTTCGGAATAGCCAAGATTTTAGCCAAAAAATCCCGGACGGGAAAACCAGGATTATTTGCCTGGGTGATTCATTTACCATGGGTTATGGAGTTGATAATGACCAGACTTGGTGCGCTGAATTGCAAAACCAAAATCAAAATTACCAAACCGTTAATATGGGACAAGGTGGTTATGGAGTTGATCAGGCTTATTTATGGTACCAGCGTGACGGGGTTAAATTAGATAGCAATATTGTCGTCTTGGCGGTTATTGGCGATGATTTTAATCGGATGTGGGAAAAGTCGCTCTATGGCTACAGTAAGCCAATTTTAGATCTAAAAGGAAATGAGTTAAAAGTTGCTAACTATCCACTAAGTCTTGAGAAAAGTAGTAGTGCGATTCGCATTGCTCAAGCTGGTAGTAAATTGCGGATAATTGCACTACTACAAAAAGTAGCTGAAAAATTACCATTTATCAATACATTATTAGCAAAACCAACTCAAGTTTCGCAATATAGCCAGCAAAAGCAACAAGCTATTGTTAAAGCAATGCTGGCCGATTTGAATAAACTAACTCAAGAAAAAAACACCAAACTACTGATATTATATTTGCCAACAAAGGATGACATGGTGAGCTTAAATGCCTGGCGAGTTTTGCTGCCACAAATAAGCAATGAATTGAAAATACCTTATTTAGATTTGACCCCAGAATTTCAAGCATTACATTCTTCTGAAATAGAAAGCATGTTTGCTGGTCATTACAATGTTAAAGGGAATGCTTTTGTAGCAGATAAAGTTAATACTAAACTTCAAGAAATGTTGGAAAGATCAGAAAAGATTAATGAATAAAAAATAAAACACTTTTCTTTTCCATAAAAAAGCGATTGATAAAACAAAAACTTGGTAAATGGATTTTAAAGGAGTGGATAAATGATTTAGATGATATTGTTTTCTTGATAGAACTGCTTGAGTCGTTTAACCTGGCTAATAAACGAGTAGTTTTTAAGGGCAAAAGCTTGGCTTTGTTGGCCTAGTCTTTTTCTTAATTTAGAATTTTTTATTAGTTTTTGTAAAGCTTGAGCTAAAGCTTTAGAATTGACATTTTTAATTTTTAAGCCAGTTTGACCATCTATTACCGTTTCGGGATAATCTTGGTTGCCAAAACAAAGTACCGGAACTCCCATAAAAGCAGCTTCGGCATTAACCATTTCTAAAGGATGTTTGACCAGATTGGGATTAATTAAAATATCCCAACTAGCTAAAGCTTTAAAATTATTAGTAAAACCTAAGAAAGAAACTTTTTTAATTAAGCCTCTTTTTTTAACAAGTTGTTTGAGCTTATCTTGACTGGGGCCAAGGCCAGCAATTTCTAATCTAAAATTCAAACTATTTAGCTGAGCCAAAGCTTCAATAAGGATATCAACTCCTTTTTCCGGAACGAGCCGACCCAAATAGCCAATAGTACAAATTGTATGTTTTGATTTTTGGATTTTCTTAGGTGTATTTTGTAGACCGGGATTTAGCTCGTAAGATTTGATACCCAGTTTGGCTAATTGTTTTTTATATAGTTTAGAATTGGCAATAACTATATTGGCATGTTTAAGTGTTGGAATTAAAACTAGGTTTAGTAAACATTGTTTTACTGGCAATGGTAAAAAAGTAAGCTTATGTTTAGGTAGTTCGTCATAGCTAGCTCTAACTTCAACTAAACTTGGCTTTTTTAATAATTTTCCTAGCAAAACGGCAGCTGGTCCGGAAATGATGGGACTTTCAGCTTCGATGGAAATAGGTTTAAGTTTTAAACTCCAGTATAATCCCCAGAAAAAAAGCGGTAGAGCTGCTAAATAATAAGGCCAAGGTGGCAACAAATGAATAAATACTTTTTTTTCTAAGGGACCGATGCTTTGATTGCTTTGATCTACGACGCTTTGACCTTGGCGAGCAATGACATGTACTTCATCAATTTGCGGCAAAGCAGCTCGCAGCCTCAACTCTTTGCCAGCAATTGATCCCGTGGTGAACATTTTAGGTAGCGGGTTTTCATTTAAAAATAAAACTACTTTTTTCATAGTAAATCTTGATAAAGTTTGAGTGTTTTTTGAACCATGTTTTGTGTAGTTAAACTGCGGGCAAAACTACAGGCCCGTTTGATCCTATTTTTGTCAGGTTTGTTCATATTTTTTATGATAGCTTTAGCTAAAGCCTGAGGATTATTTGGGGGAATAAGTTGGGTAATTTGTTCTTTTTGAAACCACGGAGCTGAACCAATAATGGTAGTTGTTATCGTAGGAGTTTGGCAGGCCATGGCTTCTAAAAGTACCAAACCGAAACCTTCCGAGTTGGAGGTGGAAGGTAAGGTAAAAATATCAGCTGCGAGATAGTAACTAAGCAAGTCTTTATTGCTAATATGACTTGGAAAAACCACTCGTTTTTCAAGTCCCATTTGTTTAGCTATATTTTGATACTCGGCTTTTTGATCTCCTTCGCCTATGATATGGACCACGTAATGTTTGGGCAAAGTTTGGACAGCCTGAAGTAAAACCTGGACACCTTTGTAGTATTGATGGCTACTCAAAGCTCCGACAAATAAGACTAGTTTTGTTTGAGAAGAGATGCCTAACTTTTTACGCACAGAAATTTTGTTTGGTAATTTTTGGGAAAAATGTTCAGCTAGCATCATGGGAACAAAGCGAATCTGATTGTTTGGCCAACGCTTTTGTAAAAGCTGCTCATAATATGGTGAGGTGGTAATAATTTGGTCAAACAGATGGTGAATGCCGCAATTCTCAATATAACTACCAAGCTTAAACCAGGGAGTTTGGGGATTAGTATCACCTTGATAGGTTAAGACAGTTGGGACGTGACGAAAGCGATAATAAGCAGCAACGCTAAGTAAAGGCAAGCCTGAACCACTAGCATGAAAAATATCTGCTGATAAACCTGATAATGTTGACAACCAAGGTAAGGCTAGTAGTGGTTTGCCAGCTACAAATGTAGCTGGTTTAATTACCAAGCGGTAAGGAAAAGATTTAGTGTTGTCAGCAATAGCTGTTAGGTAACTAACTTGATGTCCAGCTCGAACTAAGCCTAGAGCTAAGTGATGAGCATACTGTTCATTGCCGCCTAAGTAAGCTGAAACATGATAAATTGAACTTAAAACAATATGCATATAGCTATGGTAGGACTATGATTTGTTATAATGAGGCGCGTTTGATTTTAGATTGGTTTATAATTATTTTGTTATTCTCTTATATATACCATAGTAGAAAAAAGTATGTCTTCGAAAAACCACTTTGATACTTCTTATTATCAAAAATTTGAAAAAAAGAATAAATTTCACACCTATTTACTTTCACTTATAGATAGAAAAGGGCCGATATTTTTTTACCTTCTTGCTCAAAAAAAACCAAAAGCCAAGCTACTAGATATTGGCTGTGGTGATGCTAAATTTTTACAACATGTCCAAAATCATTTTGCTTGTTTGGGTGTTGATACTTCAACTCAAGCTTTAAAGCTAGCTAAGAAAAAAGCTCCAAAAGCCTCTTTCAAAAAACTGTCCATTTATGATTTGAAAAAATTACCTGATCAGGAGTTTGACATCATCACTTGTTTTGATGTTTTAGAGCATGTGACCAATCATACTGCTATTTTTTCTCAGATGCATCGAATTCTAAAACCAAGCGGCAAACTCATTGTTAGTTTTCCCAATGCCAGCTCCTTAATGTTGCGCAGAAAATTACAATCCTGGGAATGTTTACAAGATTCCAGCCATATTTATTTGCTTTCAGCTCAGGATTGGGAACAACGTTTAAGAACCAATGGTTTGTTGCCAGTCAAACGCTGGATGAGCGGATTTTTAAACCCAATTTACAAACATATTAATTTATCTCTTTTTGAAAAACTTTTTTTGCAATTACCAACCCAAATATTATTTGTATTTGGTTTTCCTCTGCCGGTAACTTGGGGTGACGTAGCTTTTATTGCTGCTATTAAGAATCCTCATTTTAAAAATGATTACCATCTTGAGCAAGAAAAACTTTCTTCTACCGACTAACCATTTTCCAAACAAAGGGATTTTTACCAAAAATATAGTAATCAAACCAGCCCAAAGTACGGCTGACAAACTGTAAAAGCAGCAGATAAATCATAGGGACAAAATCCCGAGGATTGGTCAACAAATAGTTGATAATTAAAGGACCAATTTTAGTCGTATCCATAGTAGCTACTTGGTAGTTGTAATGTTTCTGAATCCATTGATGACCAACATAATTGCGTCTCTGCTGACGGATAAATTCTCGAGTTGATCTGGGGCCTTTATTATAAACAATAGCTCTAGGAGCATAAATAACTTTATAGCCAATTAGTTTTAATAAAACTTCTAGCGTGGCTTCATCAAAGAAACGTTTAGGAATTAGGCGGATCACTTTCCGAAATGCTACCATCTCTCCGCATTTGGGGTTTTGCAAGGAAACTAAGTGGTGAAGCTTCCATAGTAGTCTAACTTGTTGGCCAATGGGATTGCTAGCAATATTAGTTGGAATAGCATGAGCTCCGACCATGCCAATATTGGCATGTAAAAATGGAGTAATGATTTCTTCAATAGCATGAGTATGAAGCCTGAGATCAGCACTAATAATGACCAAAACCGAAGATTTAGCCCGGCGGATAAAAGTGTTAACAGCTGAAGTTTTACCAATTCGACTAAACTGTTCCATAAGCTTGATCCGTTTATCTTTTTTAGAAAACTGTCTGATGATTCGATTGGTTTTATCATGGCTACCAGAAGAAACCACCCAAACTTCGGTGATCTGAGCAATTTCAGTTTTTTGTTTTAAAATCGAATTTAAAACCTTGCTGATATTTTTTTCTTCGTTGTGGGCAAAAACACCAAGGCTGACTTTAATTGTTCTGGCCATATCCGTTTTTTAGCATTGTTATAAATTTATGCATATGCATTATTATCATGAAAAGACAAAGTGTTCCAGCTGCAAGTAAAACATTGCCAACTACCTGAGTCAATGTTTGATGTCTCAATATAATCAGTACAGTCTCAAATACAAGGGCTATCACGACTAGTAATGTGTATAAAAACCGCTTTTTTAACAGATGGTATACAGAAAAAGTTAAAGCAATAGTCAGACCAATCATGGCTAATTGATAGGCGCCTAAATATGGTAAAACCAGTTGATAATGCGAACCAAGTAAAAGTCGCAAAACCAGGTTTGGTAAAAAATAAAACAAAGCTGAAGCCAGGGCAGCAGAGCCAGTAGTAATTAGTAAAATCAGAAAAAAAGCTTTTTGAGTAGCTTCTCCCTTTTCAATTTTGCTGGAAACAATAGGAATAAGTAAATAAGCGAAACTTTGGCTACCAAAGAGAATAGTTTTGCCGACTAAGCTTAAAAGTGCATAAACCCCAGCTTGCTGTGGAGAAAAATAATGTTTAACCAGTAAGACATCGATGTTAATAAGCGTTAGAGCGCCAATTTGTAACACAATAGCTTGGAGATAAAAATGCAAAAAACTTTTAGAAATTGAAAGTTTTATAGGTTTAGCAAATAAAATTTGCAAAGGTTTTTTAAGCTGAAACAAGGCTATAACAAAAGCAATAAGCATAGAAAATGGTAAAGCCAAAGAGATAAAAGCAAACTTGTAAAAAATTAGCGTTGCCAATCCTGCCAGTATGATTTTGGAAAAGCTTTCCAGTAGGTGTGAGACACCACTAGTCACATATTGCTCTTGGGCATTAAATATACCTCTTGTCCAAGATAGCGGGACAGAAATTAAAAATAATAAAGTACTAAGTGGGAAAAACCAGGTGATTGCCGAAAAGTGTAAATACTTAGTCCACCAAGAAATAGTAAGCAAGTAAAGTCCTGAGCTAACTAAGCCCAAAACTATGCTAAAAAACAATGAAAAATAAACAGGTGAGATAGTTTTGCTAGATTTACTTTTGAAGTATGCAGAACCAAAACGATTGACGGCGATCATGTAAGAAACCGTAAAAATTGAAAATAAATATTGAAATGTCTGGTAAATTGTAAAGTTAGCAAATTGAGGTAAGTTCAAATTATGGCTGGCAATAAGATTATGTGCCCAGCTGCAAATATTTCCTACAATACTAGCAAACCAGAAAAATACTAAAGGTAGTAAGGCTTGAGAGGATTTATAAATAGATTGAAGTCTATGGTTCTTGAGCATGAGCGCTATCCGTATTGGTCTTAATAAGTTGAGCAGTAGCACTAGCATCAACCATGTAAAGTTCTAGCCACTTACCGTTTTTTTCAAATTTATTAAGCGGTAGCGTGGGAACCATATCAAGCAATTGACGGCAAGGAATTTGAGTGGGTGAGTAAGGGTGGAGATAAATAATCTGGATTTTATCAAGTTCTGGTTTAAAATCTTTACATAGGGAGAAATCTAGCCCTTGATCAACATAGCCTTGGTATGGTTGCTCTAGCTGATAATTTTCCGGAAAACCACCATAAAATTTGGCCTGAGGAAAGTTAACACTGACGAATAACGCTGCCTGCCTGCCTATTGAAATGAGATCTTGATAGCTTAGATTTTCCGGTGGTCTAAATTCATAATCCTGTGTAGCTGCGATTTTGGGATGCCAAGTAAAAAGAAATAATATGACAATCATTATCCCCACAGGCCATAAATATAATTTTTGAGGCAATGCTTGATGAACAAAATACATCATGGTTAGAACATAAGCTGGTAATAAGAAAATTCCATATCTTAAGCCAAATTCTCCAGCCAAGGTAAAAAACATAATTCCAGTAATAATAGTTAAACCCAAGGTGGAAACTGGTTTTACAATACGAATTTTAGGATTAAGACTTAAGACGTATAAAAAGCCGCTCAGCCCTAGGATAAGTAAACTAAATCGATACTGGTTTAGTAATAAATTTTGAGAAACAAAACCAAAAGAAGCTAAAAATTGACCAATGGTTTTAGGAATTAAACTACCGCGGCCAGGCATAACTAACCACCAGCCAGTAACATTTTTATGATATATGAGCCAAATTACCACGCCTGTGATTGGTAGCAATAATGGTAGGAATTTTTTCCATTCCAGCTTTTTCTTCCCAAATTCTAAAAAATCAGCTGCAAGAATTGGAATAATAAGCATTAAAATTGGGATTTTAATCAGTGCTGCCAGGCTTAATATGATTCCTGCCAGGAAATGTTTACGATGCAGCCAAGCTGCTAAAAAAGCTGTCCCCAAAGCAGCTACTGGCAGATCTATGTAAATCAAACCATATTCAGCAACAACTACTGCCACTGTGCCAATAATAAAAGCACTTACCAATCCCAAAATGGAATCAGTAATTTTTTTACCAATTAAATAAGTACTAAACATTAAAATCGGTAAAAAAGAAAACATAAGTAGATGAGAGACAATAATATGCTGACCAAATAGTTTCCATGAAAGAGCTAGCAAGGCAATTAGTAGCGGTGGATGAGCAAAGTCTGAATATGGAGCAATTAAAGGATTAAAATTAGTTTTAAGTAGATCAACAGCTGAATTGATTACAAAGCCAGCACTATCCCAATGATAAGGTAGAAGCTTGGTTGGCCACCAAACTAAAAGGCTATAAATTAATATAGCGATTAATGCCAACCAATTAGCATATTTAGCAATAAAAATAAACTCTTTTTGTTCCAAAAATTTTGAACTTTGAGTTTTAAGTTTTGAACTTTTTCTCATGCCCATACTGTATCAAAAAGAAAAATATGAAGCTAGCAGGGAAGTCTACTTATTTACACTCAAGTGCATCGCGAAGCATAACAATATGATCAGCTACAAAAGTAATCATTTGTTCTCGAGAAGTGCTTTCGCATAAAATTTCTGCTAAAAGGTAATCACCAATAACATCATTTACCCATTTGGCAATATCGTTAGGGTCACGTTCAAGATGAAAGTCAACAACGCTGTCTTCAATTTCTCCTAAAACTTTTTCCAGCTCATCTAAGCTAGCAGCTGATTTACCATTGAAAAAGTAAAAAGGTAAATCAGTTTTTTGAAGCCAGCGATCAGCCACATACCAAGGCAAGTTAATAGTCCGCATCATTTGCCGTTCCAGACCAACAATTAAACCCCAACGAGTAGTAGTTCGGCGCAATTCTTCTGCCAATTCTTGATCTTTGACTACATTTTGAACCCAGTCAGCCAAATCATTTTTTTTATCATTAACGTGTTCAGCGATAATGTCTTCTCTGACAACTCGCAATGCTTGTTTGAGTTCCCAAAGATTAGCAACGATAACACCGTTATTAAACTTAAAGGCAGCTGAACTAGGAACCACACGAGCCTGCCATTTTGGGGTAAAGTAACGTTGTAGAGAGTGGTATACCATAGAAGAAAAACACCTTATTAACACTAAGCTTATTAATAACTATGAACGTTTCTTGGGTCTTTGTAAAGAGGTGTTTTAGCCAAGAAAAAACTAGTTCTTCAAAAGGTAGATTTTTGATTTGACTGATTTTAATTTGACCATTATTATGCTATGAGTATTATGAGCTAAAAAACAATCGTGTATTTATGAAAACTAAGACAAAAAAAACTAAATCCAACAAAATAAAACAAGTATCTAATAAGAAAACTATAGCAAAAAAGATTATCCGAAAAAATATTTCCCAAAATAAAAAAATAAATTCTACAAAAACTAAAAAACCCAGTGTTGAAATTAGGGTTGAAGCATTGCTGCCAAATATGGCTTGGTTAGGAACAGTAGCGGTAGGTTTAGGGTTTTTTATTCTTTACATATTAACGGCTCCGCGAACCAATGTTTCTTATGCGGATAGCGATGAATTGTTGGCGGTGGCATATCATTTTGGAGTAGCGCACCCACCAGGTTATCCTTTATATACTTTATTACTTCATTTTTTTACCAACTTGCCAATCCCTGGTTCAGTAGCCTTTAGAGGGAGTGTGCTTACAGCTTTGCTGACAGCTAGCACAATGTCGATACTTTTTCTGGTTTTGTGGCGAAGCATTGCTTATTTGCAAGCCAATATCTTTACTAAAAATACTATTTTTTCAACTCTATGGGATAGGGTGTTATTGAGTTTTTTGCCAGTTGCAATGTTGGGTTCATCTTTTTTGATCTGGCTTTATGGAGTAGTGCCGGAAAAATATGCCTTTGGTAACTTTTTAATTTCTATTTTTTTGTTATCTGCTGTTAGTATTTTTACCTTAGCGCAAAACAAAAAAACTCAGATTTGGTGGATAATTCTAGGCGGAAGTTTTGGTCTAAGTTTAGCTCATCACCAACTCTCTATTTTGTTGCTACCATCAATAATTACCCTACTGATTTTTGTCAAAAAAAACCTGAGTATAAAAAAAATTAGTTGGGTATTAATTCCTTTTCTAGCAACTTTACTAGTTTCAGCCGGTATTTTATGGTGGCAGAATAGCCATAGCGCTATAGTCAGTTGGCGTTTTGAACAAAGCCTATCAGGTTTACTGGGCCATATTTTTAGACAGGATTTTGCCGGTACCAATCTTAGTACTGGGGTTCAAACTACACCATATCAATTGTCTGTTGATATTGGCCAGAGTTTAGAAAGCTTACCTCATTATATTCAAATTATTCTCAGCCACTTTGGCCTCATCAATTTAGTTATGATAGCGATTGGTTTATGGCTTAGTCTTAAAGATTTAAAACGTTTTGGTTGGTTAGTTTTAGCGGGGCTAGTGCCGACAGCTATTTTGCTACCTCTTTATTTAGGCTTTACTGGTGATATTGGGATGCAAGCAGTAACAATGCGACTCTATCTCATGGGATATATCTTTTTAGTTTTTCCACTTATGGTTGGTTGGTGGTGGGTTTTAGTTCGGCTGCGTAAAGTTTTAACCTTTTTACTTAAGCCAAAACAGGGCAGTTTGGCTACTATTACCGTTATTGCTTTGGCAAGCATAGTTTTGCTTTGGCAAGTACAAAGCAATTATCGTCAGGTTGATTTATCCCATTTTAATATCGTTAGTCGACTGTATCACCAGATGTTATCTAACTTACCTAAAGATTCAATGCTAGCTTGTTTTACTGATACTGCTTGCTTTGCTCTTTTATATGAACAAAGCGTTAATAATGTAAGACCAGATGTGATTGTACTGCCAGTTCAATATCCTTTGGTGGCTGATAAACTAGCAAAATATCCAAATTTACGAGGCTATGGTTATGATAAAAACCCATTCCTGCTTTTAGACTACATAACTTGGAATGTTGGTAAGCGACCAGTTTTTGTTACTGATATAGATCAAACCTATTACAATTTCTTGGGTATGCATTATGGTTTCTTGTACTACATACCGCATGGTTACTATGGTCAGCTGGTAAAAACAGTTCCTGAAACTCTGCCAAAAACTGATTATCAATTATCGCTGGATTTAAAAAAAGCTCATGTTAGCTCAAAAGACCTAATGCGTTCTTGGATCAAAACAATTTTTGCAAGAATTCATAATTTTAATAGTGTAATGTACCAAAAAATGGGATTTCGAGCTAAAGTCAGAGATGAGCTCAATATTGCTTCAGACTTACTATTTCAAATTCCGCAAATTTCACACAACCAAATTGAAGCCTCCAGAAGTTATGTTGAAAATGCTGGACCAGTTGAAGCTTTTGGTCCTGGAGAATCAGGACAAACAGTAGATGAGGTCTTAAAAAATGTAGATGAATTTATCAAAAGAGGGCGACTTGATTTAGCATATATAGGAGCTTATGGGGCAGTAGCCATGGAGCCACTCGATGTCAAAGCTAGGTTAAAACTGGCTTCAATCTACGAACAACTTGAAGAATATGATATGGCTGCTTTAGAATATAGCAATATACTTAAATATCATCCCGACAACAAAGAAGCTGCCCAGTGTTTTGGCCAGTTAACTTCGGAAAATTGACAAAACTATGAAAAAACCATCGTTTAAAACTATTGGGGCGCTTTTGGTATGGTTTATTTCATTGCTTGTTTATATTTTTAGCGCTAGTAGAACTAATCCCGGTTATGCAGATAGTGATGAGCTTATTACTGTTGGCTATCTTCTTGGTTCAGCTCACCCTTCCGGTTATCCATTGATGGTAGTTTTAATTAAACTTTTTACTTTATTACCAATTCCTGGCACTATTGCTTTTAGAGCTAATATTCTTAATAGTTTGCTTCATAGTTTGACAGTTTTGGCTATTTATTTAATTGGCCTTGAACTTACCAGGCTATTACCACTAGATAATGATAAAAAGGGAAAAGAGTCAAATCAGTTATTACCAACCCTGATTGCTGCTACTGGTTCTTTGTTTTTAGGTTTTTCTGCTATGTTTTGGCTCTATGCCGGAGTGACGGAAGTAGGTCCTCTCAATGATTTATTGGGAGCTGCGGCAATTTTAACTACGCTTTATTGGCGGAAATTTGCTTTAGCTGATTCGAAGGCGACGTTTAAAGAATTATTATGCTTTTTTCTCACCGCTATTTTAATTGGTATTGGTGTTTCACATGTTCATGTTTTTGTTCTTTTATTACCAGGTTTTGCAGTAGCTTTGCTTTTAACATTTTTGGAAAAAAAAGTTTGGTCTAAATATGGAGTAATTAAATTAATTGCCGCCGCCGTTTTGGGATTTGGAGCTTTTTTGGGAGTTAACTTGATACTGTTTTGGCTTAACAGTCACCAAGCTAATGTCTCCTGGTATTTTCCTCAAACCTGGTCGGGTTGGTGGGGACAGGTGACCCGCAAAGTTTATACTGGCTTTATTCCAGAAAAAAATGTGCAGGGAGCAGCTTATTTAGGCGGCTTTATTTTTAGTAAATTTATTAACAATATCCCAATTTATTGGTATTACCTCAATCAGCATTTTAGTTATTTAGGAGCCTTTATCGGTTTAGGAGGCGCTGCATATCTTTTCAAAAGAAATTGGAAATTAGGAACTATTTTAGCTACATGGTTTTTATGTTCAGGCTTTTTTATCGGTATATATATGACTATGCCGGAAAACGATCCCAATAATTTGGAATATCGTAGTGCTATAGGAGTAGCCCATCGGCAATACTTGCTAGGAGAGACTGTTTGGGGAATTTTTATCATTTTAGGTCTTTGGGCGGGACTTAACCTGCTGTGGCGGTATTTTAAAAATAATACAGTCAATGCAATTTTGGTCGTAAGTTTAACGGGCGTGCTTCTAATTAGTTGGGCAGTTTATGATAACTACTCGATTGGTGTACAAAGAAATAATCGTCATGCTTGGAATTATGCTAAGCAAGTTTTAGAAAGTGTTCCCAAAGATTCAGTGCTTGTTTGTTTTGCTGATTTTTCCTGTTTTTCGATGATGTATATGCAAGAAGTTGAGGGCGTTAGGCCAGATGTGTCATTAGTTACTAAAAATATTTATATCAAACATTATTATGTTCAAAGACATCCTGAACTGTACTATTTAGTTGGAACCGACAATCCATACTTTTCAGCTGATATTATTTCCTGGAATTTATATAAAGGTAGACCTGTATTTTTATCTGATGCAGTTGGTTTTTATATTTCTTTTATTGGTATGGAAGGAGATCCATTTTTCTTAATTCCCAAAGGCTATCTCTTCCAAGTTGTGGATAAAGTTCCCAATAAAGTCGGCACTTTTGATTATCAAATTAGCAAAGAGCTGTTATCTGATAAAAAATCACCCAAAGATTTTTGGCGTAATGGCCAGCAAGATTATTTTTCTAATTTCCATACTTTGACAGCTATGATCTATAGCTATTTAAATGATAAAGCTGACGCCAGGACAAATTTCAAACTAGCTTTATCATTGAAAGACGATTATAAGAACGCTAGAGACTTGTATGCAAGCCTAGCTGGCTATGAAGGTAATCCTGAGTATCGTTTGGGTCAGGAAAGCTCTAGTTCGGCCCAGCTACTTGAGGCTGGACAAAGTATTTTAAAATTAGGTGACTTAGATGAGGCTTATCAAAAAATCCTCAAAGCCACTTTACGTAATCCGGAAAGTTTGGAAGCCAGAATTGAACTAGCTGAGCTTTACACCAGAGGAGGATATTACGACGAGGCTCTAATGGAATATCAGAATATTTTGCGACATGATCCCAATAATCAGCAGATAAAACAAACCATTGAGGAGTTAAAGAAAAAAGTAGCGTTGTTTGCAAATTAATTACTTGCTATGCCATCTTCAGGAAATATTACTCGGGCTATTTTAGACGCCCAGCAGGAACTTATTCACAATCCATTTGATATTGTTCATGATGTGATTCATCACTTTCAAGTATGTCAAAACTGCCTGTTTATTATTGAGGCTGAAAAATTATCTGTAGAATTACCAGTGGTTATTATTAGTGCTTGGTGGCACGATATTGATCGTGACTTGGAGACAAAAATAGCAATAATTAAAAGCTTAGAAAAAAACCATTTTTCCAATTCTTTTATAAAAAAATGTTTGAAGGTTATAAAAAGTCATTCTTTTGGGAAAAAACAGATAAGCCTTGAAGCTAAAGTTTTATTTGATGCTGATAAACTGGAATATGTTAATCCTTTGCGAACACGTCGACTCATTCAAGCAATTAATGATGGCGTTGAAAATATTGATAAAGGAATTTTTTATAAAAAAGGATGGTTTGAAAAAACTCCTCAAGTTAAAGATATGTTGCATTTCTCTTACTCTAAGAGTTTATTTGATAAACTGTTTGAAAAAACTAAGAAAGAATTTGGACAACTAGAAGCAATGACTGTCAAATAATATTTAATCTAGATCCTGGAGCTGGGTTTTGACAATAACTTCGTGATATTTATCCATAACCATTTTCTTATTCCCTTTTAAATCACTAACCCAAAGGCGGTTAAATTGAGCTTCACCTTCTGGGAGCGTTTCTTCTATAAGAAGCTGCTTTTCTTTCCAAGGATAAAAAACTGGACTATTGAGTTCTTTGGCAATAGCAATCGGAGTTCGGGCTACTTCCTTGCCCTGAGCATAATCATAGACATGCCAATACCCCTGACTGGTAAAAAGATAGATATCATTACCAACTCGATTAATATTTAAAATTCGGTCACCTTCACCGACTGAAAAAAGAACTTGAGCCGAGTTAGGGTCATTGACACTATAGTATTCCAAATTTTGGCCATTGATCATGGCTACTCCTCTAGAATCAGGTGTCCAAATGACTTGATGTCGGTCAGCTAAGTTAGTTTTGGTGGTAAATTGTACTAAGAAATTTCCACTATTATCAGTAAACATAAACTGAGGCTCACCTTCAGTTTGACCATATCCGGAAATAAACAGAATATGTTGCTGATCAGGGGATACTTTAAAAACGTTCCCGTATGGATAAGGTATAGCGACACTACTTCTTTCTCCGGATGTTAAGTTCGTTTTTACTAAAGTATTGCCGTTATTGGTAATGAAGTATAAGTTGTTACCCTGGTCAAATTCGAAGTATGGATTGGTATTTAAAAAATCGCTAGGTTGATTAACTACTTGCACTTTTTTAGTACTGGTATCTAAAGCTAAAACTCCTTTACCAGGTGTATACCAAACTACCCACTGCTTATCAGGACTAATTTCAAAAGTATCAAGTTTTTGACGAACTGGCTGTTCTTGATGCTTGAATTCGTAAATTGGGTAAGGTTTGGGATAATCAGGATCAGCTAGATAGAGTTTATTTTGGTAAACCAAAGCTACTAAACGATCTGCTTTTAAAATATCTTCTGAATTAATGTTACCTTGAGAGATAGTATCTTCGGGTTTTTGACTTCCTAAATTTTTAAGCTGATCCAAATTAATTGAAGGATTACAAGCGGTCAAGAAAAGGCAGGAAATTAAAACAAAACGTAGGTATACCAATTTAGTTGTTTTATTCATACTTTAGCTGATAGTGATAGTGTACCACCTTAAAGCAAGTTTATGCTTTTGGTGTTTTTTCGTCATTTTTATCTTTTCCTTCCTTGAATTCCTCTAAGATTTTTTCGACCGACTCATTAAAATCACTTTGGAATTTCTGCTGCCCTTCTTTTTCTTTGACAATAGCCATTTTGCTTTCGAGAGCTGAGAGTTCTCCAGAAATCATTTCTTCGATGTAGCGACTTTTCAACTTATTATTTCGAGTACTCATCATCATTTTCCACAAGATTAAGACAATTAAAACTAGAAAAGTTATGGTGGAAATAAAATTGATCATTACTACGGTTTTATCTGCCTGAGATTTCCCTGGAACAAGAAGATCCCTTAAGTTTTGAACAGATAAAACTTCTCCAACCGGCATAGTATCTGGAGCCATATAGTTGATATCAGGAGTGGCAAAAGGAGTAGCCTTGGCTCTTGGAGTCATGGGTGGGGGAGCTGGAATAGTATTATCTTCTTCAACTATATCTAATTCTGAATTATCTGAACCGACAGTGGTACTTCCTGTAGAACCAGAGCTAGTATTATTTTGAAAATCAACCACCTCGACATCATCAAAGATTGTTTCAGTGGTTACTATGGGAGTTGGAGTAGCTGAAGAAGTAGCAATAGTGGTTGGCGTAGGTGATGGGGTAGGAGTAGGGGTGGCATCAGGGTCGGTGAAGGTATTGGAAATAACTACTGGATAATTACTCATGGCACCTGGAGTAATAGAAGAACCCAAAAAAGCGAAAAAGGCATTACCTAATGTTAGGGTTGTATTGCCATCTTTTAGTGGCGTGAGTGTTAGTTTGCCGATCAAACCACTGGTCCCATTATAACCTTGTCCTAAAATTCCACAGCTAAAAATAGCCTTGTTACTATATATGTAAGGAGTGGTTCGGATAAGATTTTCACCAGGAGGAACGGAATTAGCTGGAGCCCACATGGAGCAAACAGAACCATAGCTACTTACTAAAGCTGTTCCAAAATATTCACTATCATAGCCAACAGCAATTTGCACTGCACCGACTTGATCACCATCAGTATCTAGATAAATATTAAATGTTACTGGGTCAGTGCCATCGATATTTGGATTGGAAGTAGTGATAAAACAGTTTGGATTAGCAAATACAGATTGTGTACATGCTAGCAAAAAGATAAAAACCAAAACAGTTGCTGAAAATAATTTAATCAAACTCATATAAAAACCAGCTCAAAAAACTTGAACTTATCTTAACATTATGAGGAGTTTGAGAAAATTTTGCAATGAAGAATACTTTTTAATCAGACAATAAAACAATTGTGAAATGAAGTTTAAATACTATTTAAAATAGTGATCTTGTGTTCAATGGGACCGGAAAAAATGTCCGTTCCTTTGCCGTCATTGAGTAAAATTTGGCTTTTAGGTAAAACTTTAATAATTGTTTCACCCAAATTTTTAGGATAAAACTTGACAACAGCAATCGTATTTTTACCAGTAAAACCTGGATTAGGAGCTCCGCAGCCAATCGAAATCGTACCTTCGCTATTGCTAAATTTATTTTCTGGGTAGAATTGGCAAAATGACTGAGCAGTTTCTAAGTTAATAATCTCAATCATATTGGGGTCAAAGTTGACGTATAGCCCAACCGCATTAACAGCCTTGCCTTTGGTGTCAACATTAAAGCGCATTGTAAAAGGGATAGAAACTGATACCTGTTGATCACTTTCAATTTGATATGTGCCTACTTTATGTTTTTGACCTAAAATATTTCCTGATTTATTTAACCCCCCTGACAGTAATGAAAAAAGGCCAAAAGCTGCTATGACTATTACGGCAAAGATTAGTAATAAAGTAAAATAATGAGAGTCTGTAAATTTCATGATTTATTCCTCTTTTTCATCGATAAACTTCATGGAGTTGAGCATAATATCAATTCTCTTAGCATCATCGTCAGAAAGTGTGTTGCTATAAGTTGCATACCATATGTCTAAAACATAGTTTTCTGAGGTTTTGACCAAATACTTATCACCAGGATAATCAGAAAAATCTTCAAGCTCGAGCAGGAGAGCTGGTTTGTCTCTAAAGGTAGTTTCTTTAACTTTATAACTTAAACTGCTAGCTTTAATCAGCTTCCAATACTCAGCTAGATCTAGTGCAGTTTCAATAATTTGGATTTTAAAAACATAGCCAGTTTTCCTAATAAAGGTAATACTGCTATCAGTCCTAACGATATTGACTACGTTTTTAGGATACGTTAACTCAAAGCCAAATTCCTGGTCAACATAAGTATCCCATTTTGTATCAGCAAACGAGATGTCTGCTTGAGACTCCTCGTATTTATCTTTTTCTGGTTCAAGACTTAGTTCTGGAGTACTGCCCTTATTTTTGGCTTCTGGCTTTGGAGTTGGAGTTGGCTTAGCTGTTGGTTCTGGTTCAGCAACCGTACTATCACCAGCAACTTGTGGTTGAGGGGCTTCAACTCCTTCGGGTAAATATTCCTGTAAAAGGGCAGTATCGACTTCAGTTTTACGATTTAAGAAATACCAAGCGCCTCCTCCTAAAGCTGTCACAATAATTAAAGCAATTGCTAGAACTTTAACTGGTTTGGGAATTTTTGAAAGTAGACCTCCTTTCTTAGGCTCTGGTTCTGTATTCCCAGGTTGAGCAGCTTGTGTTTCTGGGGTTGTTGTCCCAGGAGCTTGATCAGCAGGAGTCGGCTGGTTGGCGGAGGGTTGAGGTTGAGTATTAGTAGGTGCCTCAGCCGGACTTCCTTCTCCTCCTTGAGGAGTTGCTGCCGCTTGGTTAGTAACAATATTATTAGTTTGATTAGCAGGGGTAACTGCTGTTTGAGTTGTATTGTTTGCCGAAGAGGTGGGAGTGTTTTCAGTTTCAACAAGTTGATTCATAGCAGAAACCACTTCCTGCAATTCCTGGGAAATTGAAAAAAACTTATTTTCATGTAAAGGTTGCATACCTCTGACATCTTGGCGCAAGTTTTTGATAGTATGTTGCATTTGCTCTCGCTCTTTTTCTAGCTCTTCTCTCATTTCGGAAATCTGGTGTTTAAACTGTTCTTCTTTTTTTAAAGCATAATTAAGTTCTTTTTCTAATAGCAACATTTTTTCATCGCCACTATGACTTGTAAAATCAGGCTCTTCTTCTGTTTCTTGCTGTTGAGCATGTAATGGTTTGAGGTGTGAAATTTGAGGCTCTGACTCTTCCTCAGCTGACTGTGGTTTTAGATTTCTGGACAGAGCTTGGTAGGTTGGTTCATGTGATGAATCATTTAGCTCAGATTTGATTTTTTGCTCCAGTTCAGCTTTTAAGTCTTGGGCTTTTTGAATCTGAGCTTTTAGTTCCTCAATTTCAGTATTAGTTGCATTATCTGGATTAATTGTATTTTTAGCCGAAGACAAAACTACCTTAGCAGCAGGCTTATCACTAATTCGACGCAAAGGGCGATAAAACCCCCTCTTTGCTGCCGAACTACTCGGTGAAGACAGGTATTTTTTAGTTCGAGCCATGGCAGAAATCAAATCACTTTGCTTTCCATATATCCAATAATTGCATCACACCAAACAAAACCTTGTCAGGTTTACATACGCTACGTTTGGCATTGCAATGACAAACAAAGCAAAGTGGTAAATTACTAATACTCCTTATATTAGATTAGCAAGTTTGAGATAGCTTCGCAAGCAGAAAGATAGTGTGAATCTATGAAGAAATTTGCTTATGTACCCCAGTAGTACATCATGATAGAGAAGTCAATCAAGTTAACGATATCATCCTCATTAATATCTGCAGAAGAACTATCAGTTCCCCAGTAATACATTAGGATAGAAAAGTCGATCAAATTAACTGCATCATCACAATTGAGATCTCCTTGATCAATGCTGCAAGCCGGAGGGCTTGGGGTAGCACTAGAACTAGCGGTTACCGAAAACTGTAGTGAATTACTAAACAAACTTTGAGTACCAATGCTATTTTGAACCAATGCATATACCCGGTAATCACCAACATTATAAGTGCTCGTATCATCAATAGTGTATGACCAGGCACCAACTGAATCTGCTGTTGTATAGTAAGTTGAAAGTGGTGATTCAGTAAAAAGGCTAATATCTCCAGATGGGATAGTGGAACCTTGAGCAATTAGGTTATCACCCTGAACGATGGTTGTGCTATCTATTTGAATTGTTGGCGAAAGAAGTAATCCAGTAACACTTGTAACTTGGTAAAGTGGAGTGCTAACCGAGAAGGTGTAGGGAGAAGTAGTTAAACTATTATTATCTACGCCATAAATAGTAATACTATGATTACCACTGGCTAAGCCGGTTAAATATTTACTAAATAACCCTGTTTCAGCATCTGCTACATCAGTACCAATCGTGGTTCCATTTTCAGTAAGGGTTATAAAAGTATCTGGAGCTGAATAACCGCTAATATTAAGTGAAGCGACAGGTGGAGCAATTGACGCAGTGACCGTTACCGAGCCATCAAAGGCTGCTGCCTGAATATGGATAATATTTTTAATAATAGCTCCTTCTTCATCTTCAGATACGGTAATCGTGACATTAAAATGAGCTTCTAAATTAGGATTGGTAGCAGTAACTCCGACTATACGTAAAGTACCACCAGGACTTAAATAGATCCCAGTAATCTTAATATCTTTCTCATCAAGGGAGTAAGAAGGATTACCTAAATAATCACCGCTAAGTGAGGTAGGCAAAGTGATTGCGTCAAAATTATACAGTGAAACAATTACATAGTCTGATGATCTGATGTGTTGAGCGTCAGATGGAAGCTTAAAACTAATAGCGTGTTCAACGCCTACAAGACCTTCCTGATCGTTGTTGAGTAAATCCTGGGCATCTTCCAGCTCACCTACCGCTAAGGTTATAGGAATAATAGTTGCCAGAGAATGAAATGATAAACATATAATCAGAGTTAAAAAACAAAATATAGTCAACAGCTTGGCAGATAGACTCATAAAGATACGATTGATTATTTGCCAATAAATACCTTTTTGGCAATACGTCTAATATGTTAAATTGTAGCAAGAGGAAGAGGAAGAAAAAAGTCAAATAAACTAACCTTTCATAAGGACCCGCATCATTTTGGCAAACCGCTTTCGACCCATAATGAGTGTTAGAATAAAACCAATCAAAGCTACGCCACCAACAAAGCCAATTATAAGTAAAGTTTTGGGGATTACAGTGAAACGAACTGCAGCGGTAAGTGGCAATTTTTGTTGTCCATAAGTAGCAATTAAAGTTGCTGTATAAACTCCTAAAACATTACCTTCGTCCCAAATCGTTTCCATTTTTCTAATTGCTCCCGGTAAGACATTTAATCCTTGAAGAGGAATTTCAGCTACTTTTTTACCAAATAAATTAGTAATAACAATAGTTCCTTGGGGTCTGATATGAGTATTGCTATCATTTTTTACTCTAAGTAGAAAACTGATAGGGCTTTTTTCCTGATAGGCTGGAGTAGAAAAATTTTCGATTGCAGCTTTTTCATTCACATTACCTGATACTCGCAATAAAACCAAACTACCAATTCGTTGTGCTACTGAGGCACCACCTTCAACATTTACTCCTTCAAGATTGCTTTGAAATAAAATTGAAGCATAGTGACCACCAGGCTCAGCATTACGAGGCACGTTAACTACAAATGATAAACTTTTTTCTTCATTCGGTTGTAGAATTACATCTTTAAAAGCTGGTTCAATCCATTTTGCTAGTGAATAAGAGGTATCGGATTGTTCTTCCTCTAGAACAACATCGCCCTCTTCTCCAGAAGTAGTGAAATCCTCTATTAAAACGGTATAGGTTTGAGGGGCATCAGAATTATTTTTGACTCTAATTTTTTCACTAATTGTTTCACCAGGGTTTGAAAAAAGTTCAAATTTGGGGGGAATTATCGTTAAACTAGTACCTTGAGCTAAAACAAATTTATTTGAAATAATAACATAAAAGACAAAGAAAAATGCTATTAGAAATATTTTAAAAGTGTTGTGCATCAGATTATTGAGGTGGTTCATATATTTTCTTGATATTATCTCAGTTAGAAACGTTTTGTCAAATATTGTCCACACCATATCCATGGTAGGGTATTTATCTTTTTTTGTCTAGGGCAGGAAAACAAAATAATAAAAATCTCTTTTTTACAAGAAGGGCAGCAGATTTATTGTGACTCTATCATAGCAGGTTGATTATAGGTTATGTCAACCCCCTTTATTGTAATTGGATTATTTTCTGAAACTTCAGGCATAAACATATTCCATGTCATTTGATCATTTTCTATTTTTGCCCCGCTGGCATCAACCATAGCTTCATAGACTAAAAATCCATCCTCTTCGAATAGTTGGTGATGAGTTGTAGCGATAAAATCAACTCCATCCAAATTTTCTGTATCACTCAAGCTTTTAAAATTAGACATTAAGGCTCTAGGCATATAGTCATCAAAAACTACGATTTTGTCTGTAGGTGGATTTTTAGCAAACTCATCAATTGAAGTATATATAGGCTTTCTTTGATACAGAGTCATTTTGGTATTTTCAATAAAAGGCCAGTCAAGTTTAGCTAGCAGGGGGTGATACACTAATAGACTAACTCCCTCTACATTATCTTTGGTAGCTAATTCGAGCCAAACTGGCGATGGTTGTTTAGGTGGGAGAAAGGAAACTTTAACAAAAGTTTTCTGCATAAAAGGAGCTGTTTTTGTTTTGAAAGTAGCTTTGGAGGTATAAACTAACTGAGCACTAGCTGCTTTTGCTCCCATAACTTTTTTAGTTTGCTGTTTTTGATTTTGCAAATAAGCTCCAGTAACAAAAATGACTCCGATAACTATAATTAAGCCAATTTTAACTAAACGTTTTTTAGGTGAAGTAGTAATATTACTTTGAAGATTATCGGTCATATAAAAACACAGGTGCATTGTTTGCACCTGTGTATATTGGCAAAAAAAAGCTTATTATGCAAGAGTAAAAAACTACTTAGACTTTTTTCCTTTTTTAGTTTCTTTAGCAGCTCTAAGCTTCTTAAGTTTTTGTTCGACTTGGTAGACAATGACTCTAGTTTTATCAACCATATCCGGGCTAACAGACACACTAGTTGCTCCCCATTTGACTAACTTCTCGGTAATATCAGGGTAAAGAGAAGGAGCCTGGCCACAAATTGAGCATAGAATTTTGCGGCGCTTGCAGGTTTTGCAAATAGTTTCCAAAGCCATTAAAGGACCTTTGTCATGGATATCATAGATGTGAGCTACTTGTTCATTGTCTCGATCAACTCCCATAATAAGCATGGTTAAGTCATTAGAGCCAATAGAAACTCCATCAATACCCACATCAATAAAATCATCCAGTTGATAGACTGTATTAGGGATTTCCACCATCATAAATAACTTAAAGTTAGGGGTTCGCTTTAAGTCATTTTTGATCATCATTTCTTTGATCTCTTTCATTTCGGCAACCGTTCGTACAAAAGGAATCATGACATGGAGGTTTTTCCAGGCAAATTTTTCTCTTACCATTTTGATAGCGGCCATTTCTAGATCAAAGACTTCACCATCTTGGATGTAACGATCACAGCCTCGATAGCCAATCATGGGGTTTGGTTCGACAGGCTCGTATTCATCGCCGCCAATTAATTCCCGGTACTCATTGGTTTTAAAATCAGTAGCCCGATAAATAATTGGCCTTGGGTAAAAAGCCCGACAAAACTCTTCCAAGCCTTCAGCTAATTTGGTAGTAAAGAATTTACCTCGACCATCCTTGATTAATTTTTTAGGATGGATACCAATGTATTCAGAAATGATAAATTCGGCTCTTAGCAAACCAACGCCATCAACATATTTACGGGCAGTATCAAAAGCCAGTTCTGGTTCACCCAAATTCACATAAACCTTGGTTTTGGTTTTGATATCAGTAATAGCTTTAATACCCTGAGGTAAGGACATTTTCTGATGTTTGATCTCAATTTTACCAAGGTAAATATTACCCTTATTAGCATCAACGGTAATAATTTGACCCATTTTAAGCTTGGCAGTAGCCTTGTCAGTTCCCACAATACAGGGCACGCCCAGTTCTCGGCTGACAATAGCAGCATGGGAAGTTTGACCGCCTTTATCAGTGACAATAGCAGCAGCTCGTTTCATAGCTGGAACGTAGTCTGGAGTAGTCATGGGGGCTACTAAAATATCACCCTCCAAAACTTTATCAATTTCATCTGGTGATTTAAGAACTTTGACTGTACCAACAGCAACACCTGGGCTGGCAGCAGCACCCGATAAAATGGCAGCTTTTTTAGTCTCAGCCATTACAGTCGTTTCCGCAATACTAACTTTCTTAGCTACTGCGTCTTGAGTGGTAATAGGTCTAGTTTGAACAATATAAATCTTATCGTCTTCAAAAGCCCACTCTACGTCCTGAGGCCAACGGTAATGCTTTTCCAATTGTTCGCCAATTTGAGCAACTTTAACAATTAGTTTGTCTTCCAATTTCTGCTTACCAATTCGGCTTTCTGGTATTTTGCGTTCTTTAGTAATGCCATTGACTTTAATCAACTCAATATCTTGATCGGAAACTTCCTTGTGAATAATTCTCCAATTGCGCCGATCAATTTCGAAATGATCAGGAGTAGCACTACCCTGAACAATCATTTCGCCTAAACCAAAAATGGATTCGACCACAATAGAAGTTTTATCATTATTGACTGGATTAATCGTAAACATAACTCCGGAAACTTCACTCTGGACCATTTTCTGAACTGGCACAGCAATACCTACTTTAAAGTGATCATAACCTCGTTCTTCTCGGTAAAAAATAGCTCTAGATTCAAAGAGTGAAGCCCAACACTTCTGAACATGTCTGACTACATCTTTTGTACCTTGGATATTTAAGTAAGTCGCTTGTTGACCGGCAAAAGAAGCATCTGGTAAGTCTTCAGCTGTAGCTGAAGAACGAACAGCTACTAGAGTTTGATCTTTTTGAGGCATTTTTTTGTAAGCTTCAACAATTGCCTGTTCCAAATCTTCTGGGATTTTTGCCTTCAAAATAAGAGCTTGAATTTTGTCACGAGCAGCATTGAGTGATCTGCCCACGTTAATATTGACTCCTTTTAAAATGCTGCGGATTTCGTCACGCAAATTATTGGCTTCTAAAAAATAAAAGTAGGCTGGAGCAGTAACACAAAATCCAGGTGGAACCGGAATTTTGGCTTTGGTCATCTCGCCAAGGTTAGCACCTTTGCCGCCGACTAGAGGAATGCTGTCGTGGTCGATTTCATCAAACCAGGCAACATGGGGGGCAGTATGTTTATTCATGGGCAGGACATAACAATTTCTTGTTATGTGTTTTAAATTACTAATTAACAGGCTATTACTTATAGTAAAGTAAAAAAGAAACCAGCGCAATACCAAGCAGGCCTAAAAAGCAGTATTCTAAAATAATATTTAAAGATAAAGTTTTATTGACAATATGTTGTTTTAAACCCCAGGCAATAAAAACTAAAGTCATGGTTATTAAAATAAATAAACGGATCAATTGCTGATTGGGAAAAAGTAAATAAGCAAAAATTGCCAGCCAAATAACAATAAAAAGCTGCAAAATATCTTTCATAAAATACTACCTTGTCTGGTTAAAATAATAATAATCCCTAGGGCAAATAGAAATAAAAAATGCCCCCAGTATTGTTTGGTATTACGGCTAAAATTGCGAAAACGATGACTCTTGGTTACATCATAAATAAGAAGGCCCAACAATAAACCAATAACAATAAGCGCTACAATCTTACTGGCTTGAAAATTAGTGTTTACAAATGTATTTGCTTGGTCAAGCTTAGAATCAAGGAGTGGTGCGCCAAGCTCTTGAGTAATACGTTCGCTCTCAGTTAAAGATGCAGGGAAAAGAGCTCCGAACATTTGGACTACCAAAACCGTATCTTTGCCATTGAGTTCGCCCTGCATAATGGCAATGCCAATATCTTCATAATTTTTATTTAAAATATTGGCCTTATGGGGTTCAGAGTCCATCCAGGCTTGTACTAAACTTTGATCGTCATAATAGTCTTTGGCTAGATTTTCACCAGCATAGTGATAATCATAACCAGCATTTAAAATAAAAGTCCAAGGAGGGCGTTTGGTTGGAGAATAGTGATCCCAATAGCCAAATTCAAACATATCATTGGCTTTAGCCTTAGCCGCCGCCGCCAGTTTATCGTTTGGTTTAAGAGGTGTTAGTCCTTCTTTTTGGCGCTGTAAATTTACTAAAGAAATAATTTTTGATTCATTTAAATCCAGGCTAATTCCTAATACTTTTCCCTGAGGTAAAAAACGAGTGAATGCTATTTGGATTAGCAGTACAAAAATAAGTAAAAAACCAGTGATGCTTGGATGAATAATAACTTGCTTGGACATAGGTAGCTTGCTATAGTATGGCTTAGATTACATGTTTTATATACCCGTTCCTTTATTATTTAAACACTTTTACTAAAGCTAGGGCAAGCATTATGCAAACTGATTTTTTAGATAAAATTCTAATCCTACTTATGGTTTTGATATTACCTGTGGGGATTTATACTGCTTCTAAGTATGCTGGCCAGCTGGATGAACCTAAAGAAGAGCAAGTGCAAATTGCAGAAGAAAAACTTAATGAAGCCGTAGCTAAAATCCAAGAAGCAGCTGTACCTCAGCAAGAAGAACCAAAAATAGCTCCAATTGAAATTGCAGATGTTTCTTATGCATCAGAATCTGGAGAGCTGATTGTTTCAGGAGCTGCGCCGGCTGCAAACTTAAATGTGATGGTTTCGGCAGTTGTTACCCCTAGTACTTACAACACTAAAACAAAAAATAAAGATGGGAGTGGAGAATCAGTACTAGGAGAACAGGTTGAAGTTCATGCGGTTAAAACCGATTCAGTTGGTCATTTTACTTATAAACGAAAAGTTGATGTCAAAGACATTGATCTTATTGAATTGCGGTTTGAACAAAGTGAAAGCTCAGCAACAGTGCAATATAATTTAGTCGAAAACAAACGAACTCTCTAAATACTTTTTCTAATAAGTGGGTAAAATATTATAGATAATGGTTCCCATATATAAATCTGAAGGTTGATGGACATTGGTTTCAATGGCATAGGTAACATAAGCATTTGTACCGGTATCAATAGTTGATGAGTACATAACCGGATGAGATATAGTGCTTAAAGGGCCAAATTTCCCAGAGCCATCACTCCAGCCGGAAACTCTAGTGTCGCTAGTATTAGCTCCGATCCAACCCGTATTAATATTTGGAACACTTCCGGTTGGACTAAACCAAGCTTGAGGGGTAGTCCAACTACCATCAAAAGGATCAATCATATTTGCTGGATATTCGCCCTGAAGAGTGTTTAAAAGTTTGACATAAACAGTATAGCCTGAGTTTGCGTTGGTGCTGGCTGAAAGATAATGAGCCATATACTTAGGAGTATTTGAAATCAAATTACCAAAAGGTAAAGTATTATAGTCGCTTCCTACTGAAGTGGTGATACCATTAGTAACAGTACTAGCTCCAACTCCAATAACAGAAAAACTAATACTCGGATCTTCGCCTTCTCCTCCAGTAGAACTAAGCCCTGAGACTTTATAGTACTCAGTTTCACCTTCAATCACCTTGCTTACATTAATGTCATTAGTTGTCAAAAGATAACCATTACTACAAGCACTTGTAACTTCTTCAAGACTTGTGGCGTCTGGGCAAATTCTAATGTAAGGTTTATTGTTTGTGGGAATGTAAAGGGTATAGGTACTTCCCGAAGATCCCGGTAAACTAGTAAAACCACCATCATAGTGGAATAAAGCCTTGCTACCATCACTGTCTACTGTCAAATCACTCCAGTCTAAGCTTTGATCAAAATCAGCATTAAATGTAGCAATGCGATAACTTTCATTTTGAACTCCTACTGCTACGACCCCAGTCTGACCTTCGCCTGTGGCCGAGTTGTCAACATTTGTTGACCAATCACTAGCTAAAACCACATCAGCTCCAGTTGGTTCTGCAGAAATAATATACTGAGTATCTTCGCTACTTCCACCATTTCCCCCATCAGATTTATATGCAAACTCGACCCATTCAGCGGAACGCACAATATTGGAAACTCTTACCTCATCAACATTGGAGTTTCCAGAGTAGATAGTTGAACTTCGATAACCTATTTTAAAATCATATGCAGTTAGTGTTGTAGCGCTAAGGCTATTTCTGGGAACAGAGCCATTGCCCAAGCTACCATCAACATAAAAATTTACTCCAGATCCATTAGATGAACCATTGTAGCTCACTACCGCATAATGCCATATTCCATCGTTTACAGCCTTTGAGCCATAAGCAACAATAGCATTAGTACTATAATTGTTGGCTAAAGCGAAATAGAGAACATTGGGAGTTGAGGCGTTATAGCCAAACTCAAAACCATTATTCGGGGAGGAACTAGCAAGTTTTGAAATAATTGGTTCCTGATGTGTCGCTGAATTTTTTATCCAGGCTTCAAAGGTGAAGGGATTAGTGCGTTCAAAATCTAAAACATCTCCCATTGAGATCGAATCGGAATTACCGCCAAATAAATCACAACCATTAATTTGACCAATAGCACTGCCTTGAGTGGTTATTGTTATTGAAGTTGAGTCCTTGTTATTGGTCGTACCATCGTAATGTGTTCCGGAGGTTTCGTCCAAGTGCCAGACACCTGCATAATTATTGTTATAAGTATTTTGTTTAGTAGTGTCGGAGAAAGCAGAGCTAGCTCCAGAATTCCCATAATAAACCCAGACAAAATCGGCATTGCCGGTGGTAGTAATAGTTTTTTTTACCCAAAGATGTCCTTTGGAGCTAGCTTTATCAAAACCCTCTAAATGAGCTTGGGAAGAAAGGTTAGTGCTGTCATTTTCATCGATAACTCTGATATCAGTGCCCCCAGCAGCGACATAAGCCCAGAAATGGGCTGGAGCGTCATTGGTTAAATCAATATGAAGTGGAAAATCGGTTAAAGTTTCTCCAACACCAGAGTTATCTATTGTATATTTAAAACGATATTGCCATGAACTATCCCACCAGGCAAATGAGGAGCTTGGGAAAATGTAAAACAAAAATAAGATGATTATAAAACTTGATATTAGTTTATTGAGAACTCTTACCATAGAAAAATAAGCAATCGAATAATTGCTTATTTCAATAATAGCGGATAAATAAATAATTGGCTACCTCAGTCAAGTGCTAAACAATAAAAAAACACCCCCTTGGCCAAGGGGGTGTTTACATTCTACGTCCGGACGTATAAACAAACTTTGTAGATTTGTTTAGTACGTCGGTAAAGCGTTATACATCAAAGTTCCAGTGTACAGATCAGTAGGTTGATAGGTATTGGCTTGAATAGCATATGTAACATATATAGCTGTTGAGCCATCATCTTGATTTGCATCTTGCATAACCACAACATAATTATCTGAACCAGTTGGAACTGGACCAAACTTACCAGATGGACTTAGTGACCAACCAGAGATATCAGTATCTGTGGTATTAGCTCCAATCCAAGCAGTGTTGGTATTTGGAGTAGTAGCACCTGGATTTGTCCAAGCTGCTGGTGATGACCAGCTAACACTATTGTAAGCAAATGGATCAATATTGTTACCACTATACTTTCCTGTCATTTGAGTGGTCATTTTCATTTTAATAAAATAACCCCCATTGTTATTGGTTGTTACATTTAACTTATGTGCAGCATATTTAGGGGTGCCTGCAGTTAAATTACCAAATGGCAGAGTATTGTAAGCAGAGCTAACTGATGTAGTAATGCCATTATTGACAGTACTGCTATTTACTCCTGCTACTACAAAAGTGAAAGTAGGATCAACTCTAGCGGTAACGGTAACTTCAGTAATAACACTGATTGAACCAACCCCATCATCAATAGTTGTTCCGGTTAAGTTTTTAGTAGCAATTTGAATATAACAGGTTCCAGATGTGCCTCCAGAGCCGCTACAGCCTGCTACAGTTGGATTGGTGATACTTTGAATATCAAAAATAATAACATCACCATCACTCCAAGCATCTGTTGATGAAGCAACGTCTGTGTGAGTTAAGGTAGCAACATTATCAGCAGTTGATAAATTCCAATTGCCATCAGAAGCTCCTCCCATAGTTCCGAGAGTAGCGCTAGCTAAACTCAAACCAGTTGGAGCTGTACAAGCTCCGGAGGCCTCTTTACAGTAACTTAAAGTCACTGTCCTCATAGTAGTACTATCACTTCCTACTGTTAGGGAATAGGTATGAGTTGATGAAGTACTGGGTGCTGCTGAAGACATATTGATAGTAATATCTTCAAGTAAACCAGCTGCATAAGCAGAGCCTGGTATTAAAGCCAGTACAAATGCTAATAATGTGCCTAATAAAATTCGGGCAGTTTTCATAATCTCACCTCCTTTCTCAACGTATTACCCGTTGAGAATAAGCTAATAATTAATACTACATATTCCATACTAAGGAGTTTGATCAGGCATTGTCAAGTAGGAGTTTCAGAGGAAGTCTTATTGTTTTTATCTTAAATAATATTAAAATATCGTGAAAATTTTGATACTTTTTAATCTATTTAAGAATATTGATATAAAATTGCAATTACTAATTCTAATATGATGTCCTAGTTTGGTACGTTATAATAAAGTTACTTATGCCTGCTAAAAAGATTGCACCAACGTTGGAATCAGTTCTACAAAGTACTCATATCAAGCCAGAATTAGATCCTGTACTTCCTCCAAATACGTTCATTTATGATCCTTTTGCAGAAGCTGAAAATCTAGGTAAGCGAGACCTAGAAGCTGAAACCAGTTTTACACAACTTTTAGACTTTTCTTTTCCTGAAGAAGTTGAAGAAGGTATTACTCAGATTGGTGAGGTTATTTATATTGGCGATGGAGTTTGTAAAGTAGCTGGTCTTACCCATGCTCGGATTGAAGATATTGTAACTGTTAAAACTTCTACTGGAACGGAAAAAGCTATGATTTTGGGGATTGAGGATACTCATATAGAAACTGTAGTTTTGGGCGATTACACCAAAATCAAGCAAGGTGATCAGGTTGTTGCTAATAACTCAAAACTAAAAGTGCCAGTAGGAAAATCTCTATTAGGTCGAGTTATTAATCCCTTGGGCCAACCGATTGATGAGCAGGGCAGTATAAAACCAGAAGCTTACCGCGATGTGGAATTTCCTGCCCCCTCAGTTATGGCTCGTGAACCAATTTATGAGCCACTGAAAACTGGAGTTATGGTGGTTGATACTACCATTCCTGTCGGTCGAGGACAGAGAGAGCTAGTAATTGGTGATCGCAAAACTGGCAAGAGTCGTTTAGCTATTGATATTATTAGCAACCAGAAAGGTCATGGAATTATCTGCGTATATGTAGGGGTAGGAATTCAGGCTGCCAAAGCCAAAGCCACACTGCAACTACTACAGGAACGAAAAGCTATGGAATACACCACTATGGTTATTGCCACTTCTGATGAGCCACCGTCCCTACAATATATGGCTCCATATGTGGGTACAGCTATTGCTGAGCATTATATGTATCAAGGTAAAAATGCTTTGATTGTTTACGATGACCTTTCTAAACAAGCCAAAGCTTATCGTCAGGTTTCGCTACTACTTAAACGTTCTCCTGGTAGAGATGCTTATCCTGGTGATATTTTCTTTTTGCACTCCAGACTACTTGAACGAGTTTCTAAAATTAGTAAAAAATTAGGAGCTGGTTCGATCACAGCTTTGCCAATTGCTGAAACTCAATCTGGGGATATTTCCGACTATATTATTACTAATCTTATGTCAATTACGGATGGTCATATTTATCTCGATGCCAATATGATGCATGAAGGAATTTTACCGGCAGTTAATTCCGGAGCTTCAGTGTCCCGTATTGGAAGCAAGGTCCAAACTTCACTTATGAAAAAAATAGGCGAACTAACCTCAAGAACTTTAGCCCGTTATGCTGAAGTAAAATCATTTGAAACTATCAATACCGAAGTGGCTGAAGAAACATTACGAGAAATAAATCGAGGTAAACGTGTCAGAGAAATGCTGGCTCAAAACTCTGAGATTAGCTATTCCTGGGATGAGCAAATTATATTTTTATACATGGCCAATTCGGGTAAATTAGATGAAATGGAGCTAACCGAGCTAGGAGATTTTAGGAAAAACTTCCTGATCTTTTATCGAAAGCAAGTTGGTGATGAATTTATTACCCTTTGTGATAAAGCTAAAGATCTTAAAGAAATTGATGCCGAAGTCGATCGGCTTTTTGCACTTTATAAAGCCCAACCACCTCAGGCAACTACGCCCGCCCCAAGTCAAGCTAATCAAAATCAAAGCACTCCAGTTCAGGAAAAAAGCGCTTAAAACTAATTGCACAATGACAAATCTTTATCAACTTGATCTTTTACATTTTTTCTGCGTTATTATTTGCCTCAAGTACGGCTAGTACTATCGACAAATAATGCCTTGAAAAAGTGTAAAAATCTCTGCGCTATTAAAAAATTTCTTATTATGCGATTAGTTTTTAGTTTTTACTGCTATGGCTAAAGTCAATGAAATTAAAGAGCAACAAATAGTGGTAGCTTCAGTTGGCGGTTTTGCCAATAGCTTGCAACAAATTGCAACTATGCGGATGACCTCTTTGCGCAAAGCAGTGCTAGCCAGTCGGCGTTTTGTAGATGAAGCTACTTTGATTTTGCGGGAGCTGAAGCGAGAGAAGCAACTTCAATTTATTGAAGAATTAGAAAAGATTGATAAAAAATTAAGTCAACGATTTGGCGTTAAGCGTCGCGAGGCCATTATTGTAGTTAGTTCATATCAGGGGTTATGCGGTTCGTACAATACTGAAATTATTGCTAAATTGGAAAAGATTTTGCCAGAACATCTCGAAGCTGATTACTTCGTTATTGGCTCAAAAGGCCAAGATTATTTTCGTAGACAAGTTAGTAAAAATCCCAATCTCAATTATTATCCATATGATATTCCGGAAGAAGTGCAAATTGAAGATCTAAAGCGTTTAATTAGCATGTTTGTGTATTATGACCAAATCTATCTGGTTTATTCTAAATACATTAATACCGCCACAAGGGAAGTAGTCTTTTTGGAATTAGCAGAACCAGCCATTGAAACTGAGGAAGATAAGGAAAAAGAGGAAGAAAATGAAGGTAAATTTATTTTTGAACCAGATTTAGATGATCTTATTGAAAGTGTGACAGCTAAATTGCGATATTCACTATTCCGTCAGCAAATTTTAGATTCTAAATTATCGCTTTACTCAGCACAAATGGTAGCCATGCAAACTGCTTCAGACAACGCTAAAGACTTGCTCAAAGATTTACAAATGGAGTATAACAAAGCCCGGCGTAAGCAAATTGATAAAAAAATTCAAGAAGTTCAGGCTGGTAGAGCGTTGTGGGCTGAGTAACTATAAATTCTAAATTTATGAAAGTTTTGCAGTATCTATTTTTGGCTCTAAGCTTGCTTTGGATTGGTGTTGTCAGCTTTTATTACTATAATCCCCAATTTCATTCCGAATACCTGCCAACGCTTAAAAATAGTAGTGTGTGGGTACTTATCCCCCTTCTTTATACCGGTGGTTTTTTAGCCTATTTACATAGCCGCAATCAAATTCAAGGACAAAAGTTACATATTAAATTTACGATCTTGGATTTGTTTATCTTTTTTGCCGTTCTGGTTTTTAATGGCTTGTTGTTTAGTGGATTCATGAAAGGGATTGTATCTCTCTCAGACATTTTTTTAGTCAGTATAAGTTTATGTTTTAAAATCATAACTATTTTACTTTGGCTGCTTAGTTTGACTTTTGCTTGTTATGGTTTTGGTAGTTTTGTTTACAGGCTTTTAAAAATGGAAACAAATAAAAAACTATCGGCTCAAACTGTCGTTTTATCGCTTGGTTTTGGCTACGTTGTGTTGACCTTCGTATTTTTAATTTTGGCGTTGATAAATATGTTCAACTCTTTCTTAGTTATTGCAATTTTTTTATTTGGAATTGGACTGAATTACTTTAATTTTGTTCAAATTAAAACTTTAGGCTTACAAACTTTTACCTGGAAGACAAGTTTAAAAAGTTGGCAATTTTGGGGAGCTTGGTTTTGGTTTGTGGTACTGACTTTGAATTTTTCTATTATGATGCAGGCAATTCCCGGAGGTTGGGATAGTATGGTGCAGTATTTTGCGGTAGCTAAGGAATTGGCTCGTAGTGGCCAATTTATTCATGGACAATATGCCTATCCGGTTGAGTTGATATACAGTAGCGCATATTTAGTGGCAGATTTTTTTAGCCTGTCTCAGTTTAGAGAAATGCTAGCTTTGTATGTAGCACTTTGGGGAGGTTTGCTAAGTTCGGTAGCAATTATTTTAGTTGGTAAAAAAGTCAAAAATTAGACAGTGGGATTTTTAGCAATAGCTGTTTTATACTCCACTTCTTTATTTAGTTTTTACAATACCTGGGAACCTCGAGTTGAGGCAACTTTATTAGCTTTTCTTGTGCTTTCATGGCTGGCTTATTTTGAGTGGAGAAAAAAGCGAAAATTTATTTATTTACTTATTAGTGCTTTGTTTTTAGGTTTTTCAATGACAATTAAAGTCGTTGCTGGGTTTGCAGCCCTAGCTATGCTGGTTATCTATCTATACGATTTGTTTTTTAATACCAATAAAAAACAAATCGTTAAAAATTTAAGCACTAGTTTGTTGGCAGTTTTGGTAGCTATTTTAGTTATGGCTCCTTGGATTTTTATCCATTTACAAGAACATCACTGGCAACATATCCATTATTCAGATCTTATTTGGGGGAGTGATGACTTTATTGTTAATCGGGGCAATCTTTTACAAAGAGCAAGAGTAAAAAACTTAGATGAGTCTATTTTTACTGGTATCTATGAAGATTTCAGTCGTTATGAAGGCTATGAAACCGGTTGGTTTGGTTTAGAGCGATTTTTACCTAAAAATTTAGCACAAATTCCTATAGCTCGATATATCTCTTTACCTTGGGATGTGACCATGTTGCAAAACCGATCGGTACTTAATTTACATATTACTAGTCTCTTTTTAGTCTTGTTACCACTGCTATTACTAGCTTGGTTTCTTTTTCCTAAAACCTATCAAAAACTTAACATGGGTTCAAAAGCTATCATTGTTAGTTTGTATTCCATTACCTATGTATTGGCTTGGGTAATTGGTGGTAAGGGTGGAGTTTGGTATGGCATTGGTATGTTTGCTGGTCTTTCAATTTTGCTCGCCCTACTTATTGATGGTAGCCGAGCTTTTCCTAAAATCCATAAAACTATTATGTGGCTAGTTGTTATCAACTGCTTATTTTGCTTGTTGATTGATCTAAAACGTTATGGTCATTCAGCCCAACTTTATTTTGCAACTGGCAAACTTGATCGAGAACAAATGATTAATGCAACTTTGACTAATCATTTAGCTATGGCAACTGTCATTAATACTGATCCGGAAATTGTTTCTGGTCAAAAATATGTGCTAATGGTGGGTGGTTACCTGCACTACTTTATTGATGATTATTTTCACCGGGTGATTGCAGATAATTTTTTGGACCAATTTAATGGTTTGTATGAAGCTAGTGATGGAAATTACCAAGCTATTGCTAGTTATCTTAAAAAAGCTGGGATTAAATACATTGTGTACAATTTAAATACCGAAGCTAAAGATCAAACGATAGAAAAAAGTCTGGTCAAAAAAAATCAACGTTTTATTAACTTTGCTGGTTCGGAGCTAGAAGTGATTAATTTCTCCAAAGAACGTAGTCTAGTGCTTTTCAAAGTCAAATAGAGAAATGGTATAGTAAGTCTATGTCACCTGCCTCTCCTAATGTTAAGACAGAATCAAAAGACACAAAAAATAATGGAAAAATCGAACACATTGGTCGAATCGTGTCTATTCGTGGAGCTTTGGTTGATGTCCATTTTCCCCTCCATGTTCCTGATATTTACAATGCTTTAGAAGTTCAAAATAAAGAAAAGCTGATACTTGAGGCATTTGAACATTTATCAAACCATACAGTGCGATGTCTTTCAATGTTACCATCTTCAGGGCTGTCTTTGGGTTTGCCGGTTCGAGATACTGGCGATGTATTGCGAGTACCAGTAGGTGAATCTATGCAAGGTCGGATTGTGAATGTTTTTGGTCATCCACTCGATGAGCTTGGACCCATTAAGACTACCGAAACGGCTCCTATTCATGTACCCAGCCCAACCTTTGATGAAGTTAAAAGCCCGACTGAGATTATTGAAACTGGAATTAAAGGTATTGATTTTTTAACCCCATTTATTAAAGGTGGCAAAATTGGTTTCTTTGGAGGAGCTGGTGTAGGTAAAACCCAGCTAGTGACCGAGATTATTCACAATACTACGGTCAAGCATGGTACTAAATCGGTTTTTGCTGGAGTAGGTGAACGAACCAGGGAAGGTAATGAGCTATTTTTAACTTTAAAAGAAACAAATGTGTTGGAAAATGTAGCAATTGTTTTAGGGCAAATGAATGAATATCCGGCTATGCGGTTTCGAACCCCGTTGACCGGAGTTACTTTAGCTGAATATTTTCGTGATTTAACCGGTAAAGAAATCCTGCTTTTTATTGATAATATTTTCCGATTTATTCAGGCCGGAGCTGAGATTTCCACAGTCTTAGGTCGAATTCCTTCAGAAACTGGTTATCAATCAACTATGAATTCAGAACTGGGTGAAATCCAGGAGCGGATTGTCTCAACGCCTGGAGGAGCTATTACATCTGTTCAGGCTGTGTATGTGCCAGCTGATGATTTTTCAGACCCGGCTATTCAGGCTATCTTTTCTCATCTAGACTCAGTAGTGGTTTTGTCCCGAAAAATTGCTCAGATGAAAATCTTTCCGGCAGTTGATGCCTTGCAATCTAGTTCAACTTTGGATGAAAGCGTTTTGGGAAGTGAACATTACAATACTTTAAAGGCAGCCTTAAAAGTATTGGAGCGGCACAAATCCTTACAAAACATTATTGCTATTTTAGGAGAGGGCGAATTGTCTGAGGCTGAAAAAATTACCGTATCTCGGGCTAAAAAAATCTTAAAATTTTTGAGCCAACCATTTTATACAGCTGAGCAATTTACTAATGTGCCTGGTGTTTATGTGGAACGAGGAAACACGGTCAAAGGGGTTAAGGAAATTTTATCAGGTAAATATGATGACTTGTCTGACGATCCTTTTTATATGATTGGTGAAATTGAAGATGCTCAAAAGCGAGCCAAAGAAGGCTAAAAAATATGCCACTTAAGAAACAGAATTTTCTTGATGTTGTTATTGTTGATCCGAACCATGTTGTTTATGAAGGTAAAGCTAAACGGGTTTTTGCTCCAGGTAAAATTGCTGATTTAGCCCTACTCCCAGAGCACACACCACTCTATACAGAACTGATTGAGGGAACTATTCAAATTGAAGAAGAGAGTGGTCAAAAGATTGAAGAAAAAATTGATGGTGGTGTAGCTCGAATCAAAAATAACACCCTAACTATTCTGATTGGTTTTTAATAGTTTACTTCTGTCAAACTTTGCGCTATATCTATCCTGGCTATGAAAGTGAAACAAACCTTTATCAGTTTGATTATTTTATTGGGATTACTACTGTCTGCCTGTGGGCAAAACGATACGCTCACTAATGTCTCTAGTGATTTAACAATTGGTAAAAAATCTCAAGCAGAAGCTGCCAAAAAATATAATAGTGGACCTTTGCGGGAACCAGGTACTCCAATATTGGGAGCAGAAGATATGCCTGATTTACAAATTGATCCAGAGGATATTGAGTCTCCAGCTACAGCAGAGCAATCTCAAAACTCAGAAGAGGTTCAGCTTAAAAAACAAGAGCTAACCACGGTTGATGAATTGCAAGGCAAAGATTTAGTAGTAGGAACTGGGACTGAAGCAGTTGAAGGTTCTAAAGTTACTGTTCATTACACCGGAACTTTAACCAATGGTCAAAAATTTGATAGTTCTGTGGATCGAGGTGAGCCCTTTAGTTTTACAATTGGAGCTGGTCAAGTGATTAAGGGTTGGGATATGGGTATTGTGGGAATGAAAGTAGGTGGTAAACGGCAATTATTTATCCCAGCTAAACTGGCTTATGGAGATCAAGGGATAGGATCAATTCCACCAGGAGCGACTTTGGTTTTTGAAATAGAACTTTTGAAAGTCGAATAACTACTTGAAAAAAAATTAAACTTGTTCTATAAAAACTAAATTGAAAAGATTGTTTTTGTCATGTAGATCGTAGTTGAGAAGTTTTTTAAGAGAATTTCGACTTCGTTCGAGATGATAAAACGAACATGATTGAACTCAAGCAAGTTTCCAAAACCTTTGATAGTACAACAGTAATTAAGGACATTAGTCTTTCAATTCAGCCAGGTGAAGTGGTAGGTTTTTTGGGTCCCAATGGAGCTGGTAAAACTACAACTGTGCGGATGATTGCTGGAGTGTTGCCACCCAGCAAGGGTCAGGTTTTGGTTAATGGTCAAGATTTTTTTAGTGAAGACGTCAGTCAGCATGGTCAGGTTGGTTATTTACCGGAAAACAATCCAATTTATGACGATATGACTGTAGAAGAGTTTTTAAAATTTTGGGCTAAAATCAAAAAAATCACTCCAACAGATAGTGAACAAAAGATTAAAAAAGCAGTTGAAGCAGCTGGGCTTCGTGACGTTTTTTACCGTCCAATTATTGAGCTTTCCAAAGGATATCGACAACGAACCGGATTAGCTCAGGCGATTTTGGCTGAGCCAGAAATTCTTCTCCTTGATGAACCAACTGAAGGTCTTGATCCCAATCAACGTCGGGAAATTCATGATCTTATTAAAGGAATTGGTAAAAAACGCACCGTGATAATTTGTTCACACGTATTATCTGAAATTACGAGAATGTGCTCGCGCATTATCATTATCAACAAGGGTCAAATTGTAGCTGATTCGCCAACTTCCCAGTTGGATAAACTGGCTTCTGGTCAACAAAGCTATGAATTTGTAGCCAGTGGCAAGGATATAAAAACTGATCTAAAAGCCTTGCCTGGTTTAGATACTATCGAACAAAGTAAAGAAGATGTAGGGCATCGTTTTTATCTCACTACTTCTAGTGATGAAGACCTACGATTACCGATTTTTGAGCTGGCTAAAACCAAAAACTGGAAGCTGTATGAATTGACGAGAAGACAGGTTGATTTGGAGGATATTTTTACGAAGCTAACTCAAGAGTAAAGGAAACATATGTTGAATGCAAAACCCATTATTTCTATTGCCAAAAAAGAACTATTGAGTTTTTTCAACTCCAGCATGGGCTATATTTTGATTGCGCCCTTTTTGCTGATTACTTTTTTTCTCTATTTTCGCAGTGCTTTTTTAGCTAACCAAGCTTCACTGAGACCCTACTTTGACTTTTTGCCTTTTGCTTTACTGCTGTTTGCGCCAGTGATTGCTATGCGAACTTTTGCCCAAGAGCAAAAAAACAAAACCTTAGAACTACTCTATGCCCATCCGGTAACCGAATTAGAAATTGTATTGGGTAAATTTTTGGGTTCTCTAGGCTTTTTTGCTGTCATGTTGGCTACAACTATTTCCATGCCCATTACCACTTTTATTTTTTCGAATCCTGATCCTGGGGTGGTAATTGCTCAATATTTAGGAGCTTTATTTGTAGGGGGAGCTTTTTTAGCTATTGGTATTGCGGCTTCATCTTTGACCTCATCTCAGGTTTCTAGTTTCTTGTTGGCAGCTGCTATTAACTTTGTTTTTATTCTCATCGGTTTTGATTTTGTACTATTGTCATTACCGCAATTTATTGCTCCGTTTATCACTCAACTGGCTATTCTGCCTCATATGGAAAATATTGGTCGGGGAGTTTTGGATTTGCGAGATTTACTTTACTTTATTAGCTTAACCGGTGCTTTTTTAATGATAGCGGTGATTAGATTGTCCCAGCGTAAAACTACTGAAAATTTAGCTAAACGTAGCCAACTTAACTTAGGATTAGGTTTAATTATTGGTATTGCTATCGTGGCCAATGTTTTGATGTATTCATATCCAATTCGTTTAGATCTGACTTTTAATCGACTTTTTACCTTGTCTAAGGGGACTAAACAAACGTTAAACCAGTTGCCAGATATTGTGAATGTAACCTTGTATGTATCTAAAAATTTGCCAGGTCCAGTTCAAAGCAATGTCCAAAAAGTTAAAGATGTTTTGACTGACTATAGTCGTTTGAGCCAAGGTAAGGTCAAAGTTACCATTAAATATCCAGACACTAATAAAGAAGATAAAGATTTGGCCGTAGAAAATGGGATCCAGGAAATCCAGTTTAATACTTTGGGAGTAAATGCTTATGCGGTCCAAGCTGGTTACTTTGGATTACAAATCAGCTATGGTGATAAAAAAGAAACCATTCCATTTGTCCAAGATACTTCAGATTTGGAATACCAGCTGACCAGACGGATTAGAAAAATGACAAGTACCAACCAGTCAACCCTAGCTATGTACACACTGCCGCAGGCACAACCTGTTATCGATAATAGTATTGAGGTTTTGCGGCAAAATCTGGAAACCCAATATAATTTGACTAGTATTTCTTTGGATCAGCCTGAAGCCACTATTTCAGCTCAGGCTATCATGATCTATGGTTTGCAAGAACCTTTATCAGCTACGGCTTCCGCTAAGCTTAAAGATTATTTAGCAAGTGGTGGTAAAGCTTTACTTTTTATAGAAAATCACCACATTGATCCTAGTACTGGCTCGGCTGCTCCCTATATCACTGGCTTTGAATCAATCTTAGATAGTTATGGTATTACGCTCAATCAAGATATTGTTTATGATACAGCTTTAAATGAAACGATTTCTTTGGGTGGAGGTAATGGAATTTCTTACTTAGTGCCTTATCCTTTATGGATCAAAGCCATTCCGGCTGATACTAATTTTCCTGGTTTAGGTGAAGTGAAATCAGTGAGTATGGCTTGGGCCAATAGTTTAAAACTAAATGAGATTAAAGATGTTAATCAATTTAAACTTTTAGAAACTAGCCCTAACGGTGGCGTACAAAGCGGCAGCTACACTATTTTGCCAGAGCAATTTACCGACGAAACGTTTACGGGTGGGCAAGCTCAAGAATTGGTGGCCGCGGCCGCAATTAAGCAAAACTCAAAAATAGTAGTGGTTGGAGACAGTGATTTTATTTCTGATCAATTTATGAGTCGAGATCCTGGCAATCAAAACTTTACTTCAGCTATTATAGATTGGACAGCAGCTCCTGATGATTTAGCTAGTATTCCGCGAAAAATTGGTGATACGCCGGTCTTTACTTTTACTAAGCCATCGCAGCCAATCATAGTTCAGTATGGAAACTTATTTGCGCCACCAATTTTGGTAGCTGCTTTTGGGGTTTGGTATTTACGACGAAGAAGAATATTAGCTAAGAGAACGTATAAAGTTTAAGTGGAATTTTGTCATCCCGAGCTTGTCCAGAGAGATCTTATCAAAAAGATTCTTCGCCCTTCGATAAACTCAGGACTCAGAATGACACGAATACATGAATTCAAAAACTTTAGTGCAACTAGTTCTAGTTTTACTGATTGGCATTGCTGCTATTTTTGGCCGAAATTTATGGCAAAACTATCGCGCTCATCAACCAAATAACTATTTACAATATGTTCAAGGTTTTGATAAAGACAACCCTATCTATATTAATTTAGCTCAGCAAGGTCAAAGTCTAACGTTTATTAAAAAAGACGGTAGTTGGCAGGTAGCTAGCAAATCAGCGGATTTAGCTAAAGTTGATGAATTGGTTGCCAGCTTTTTACCTACAACTTCGCCAATCATAGTTGGTGAGTCGCAGCAGTTGCAAGAAAATTTTTCTCTGACTAAAGATACAGCCAAAGTTGTAACGCTAAAAGATGGTTCAGGGAAAACCTTGACGATTTGGATTGGTAACTCTACGGGCACAGAAACCACAGTTAGAATTCCAGATCAAACTACTATTTATGGTTTGCGAAACTTACCTACTATTAGTTTTGATCCTCATCAATGGTTTAATCTTGATGTGGTTGATATTGACAGTAAAGATATTAAAAACCTAACCTTTTCTAGCGCTAATGGTAGTTTTGAAGCTGATCAAATAGAAGATGGTAAATGGCAATTTAAAGACGATCAAGAAAGTAAGATTAACAATGATGGTTTAAATACTTTTGTGATGAAACTTAATCCACTAGTGTCTGAAAATCTTGTTTTGGAGCCGGAACTACAAGAATACACTTTTGGAAACCCAATCTTTAGTTTGGCTATTGGTAAAAGCAATGGCGAAACAGTTTCTTTAGACTTTTATGATGTTGGTGAAGAAACATATCTACTCAAGCGATCTATAGATAATCAATACTTTAGTTTATCTAGTTACAGTGCTGATGAACTCAATAAAACTAAAGATAGTTTTGTAATGGTGGAGTAATGTTATTATAATTCAATTAATATCTTATGGAACATAATAGGCAATCTCCAAATCAATTCGAGGTCAAAGCTAGATTGACTGGAGTTGATCCCGATAAAGCAGCTGGCAAACTTGTAGGAACAGTAAGAACGAACTCTATAAAAACAATTGAAGGGTTTAAACAACTTGGTGAAAAAGGGGGCAGAGCAATAGTTAATGATGGCAATGTTGTTGCTGTTAAGTTTCCTAAGGATTAATCTCTTTTGGCAACGTTACTTTCTTCCATTCATGATTGCCAAAAACCCATTCGATTAAACTTCGAGTTTCGCCAAAGCGGTCATAGCTACCCAAAACGGCAGTGATAACTTTATGACCATCTCGTTCAGTATAGGAAACTAAGCATTCCCCGGCTGCATCAGTCCAGCCAGTTTTTATGCCTTTAAGCCCCTCAACTTGACCCAGAAGCTCATTGATTGTAGTTAGTTCGTGAGTTATTTCTCCGGAAGTATCAGTAACAACTTCATTTTGAATTTGGACAATTTGAGCCAACTCCGGTTTGCTCATTAGCTCAGCGCCAATTAATGCCAAGTCGTGAACACTGGAATAATGATTACCATTATCAAGACCAGTTGGGTTGGTAAAATGAGTTTCTTTTAAACCTAAATCTATAACCTTTTGATTCATTTTAGCGACATATCCATCAACCCCATTGGGATCAAGCTCAGCTAGTGCATAAGCAGCATCGTTGCCCGAATAGACCAATAAACCGTGCAGTAAATTATTGACCGTGATTTGCTCACCTTCATACAGCTCCATAATTTGACCTTCCCGTAGTGGTGAGCTAATGCTAGCAACTTGATCAAGTTGGTAATTATCTAGAGCAACCAGGGCTGTAACCATTTTAGTAGTTGAGGCTGGTAAAAGTTTTTCATCAGGATTTTTCATATAGATAACCGCTTTGCTATCCACATCAACTGCTATAGCTGAGCGAGCTGAAAAATATGGGGCTGCTTCGTCAGTAACATTGATTGGATATAGATCTGGTTCCGGGATTTGTAGATCAATCTCTCTACTGGGTGGGTGTTTGGGTTCTAGCGGTGGAAAAGAGTAGATTAGTCGAGAAGGAATAGTGAAAAAAAATAATACTAGCCCAACTGTGGCAATTAGTCTAATTTTAGCTTTAAACAGTTTTTGGAAAAATTTTCTGAGTTGTTTGATTTTGGGCATAAACTAATCTTAACACGAAAACTTGTGTATCAAGGCAAACTTGAAACTATTAGTTTTTATTTAGCAAAACTGGCGATCTGAGGTTTTTCTACCTTAATAAAATCGGCCATACTCATTTTAATAGTTTGAGTGTGAGAGCCGGCATTAAAATAAATTGTCTCAGCTTTACTAAAACCCTCTTCGAGATAAGTCGGAAGTTTCCATAAACTGCCAAATGGTGGCACTGAGCCAGGTTCCAAGCCTGTAGCTTTTTTAAGCAACTCCTTACTACCGATTGAAACATCCTTTTTACCGGTAATCTGCTTAAGAGCTTTTAAATCTAACTTTTTGTCAGCTGATAGCACGGTCATAATGGCTTGATCGTCAGCTTCTAAAAGCAGCGCTTTTGCGTTTTCTTCTGGTTTAGTTTTAGAAATAGCAATAGCTTGCTCACAGGTGAAAACAGGCTCATGCTCAAATATTTCGAAAGCAACTTTTTCTGTTTCCAGATAATTTTTGATTTGCTCAAAGACTGAGCCAGCTGGCTTACTACCCATTGAGCGGACCTGAACCCCAAGCTCTTTGAGCTGCTCGTCAGTAGCTTGCGATGGTGCATTAACTACAGCAGTGATACCAGAAGTGGCACAAGGAAAAGCCATAACTTCCCGTAAATTGGGTTCGCCTAAAGTAACCATCAAAAGCCGGTCAAAACCAGGAGCAATGCCACCATGAGGCGGGACACCATATTGGAAAGCGGTAAGTAGGTGTTCAAATTGCTGGCTTTGAGCTTTACTAAAACCAATCAAGTCAAAAATCTTTTGTTGAATTTCTGGCTGGTGGATTCGGATGCTGCCACCGCCCACTTCATATCCATTCAAAACTAAATCATGCTGCAAGCCTCGAACCTTGGTTGGGTCAGTGTCTAAAAGAGGAATATCATCCGGATGCGGGGCGGTAAACATGTGGTGGGATGGAGCAAATTTGGCACTACCAGAACCGTGGAAAAAATCATCCTCAGATTGCTGCGTAAATAAAGGAAAATCTAAAGTCCAAGAGAAAGCCAACTCGTTAGGGTTATTTTTATCCTGGCGCAAATCTGGTTTGTCAGTGCCATATTTTTCCATGACTTCATGGTGAGCAAGGCGAGGCCAGGGACTTT
>JAAZOH010000009.1 GCA_012797845.1 Candidatus Beckwithbacteria bacterium | reverse complement strand
TTAGCTTCTTTTGCTTCTGGTAGCCAAGTCGTTTTTGATTACGTTTACCAATCAGAATTGCTTGGTAATAGTAGTAAAGAAAAAGAAATTGTAAAAAATTTGCATGAAGATTGGTTGTGGGGAATTGATAAACATGCAGTGAAAAAATTCCTAGAAAAATTTGGATTTAGAGAAGTTAAAAATTATGATTTTGAAAATCTAGCTGAAATGTATTTTAAAAACCTGCCTAAAGAGATTGAACTTAGATTAAGTGATAATCATGGAATTGTGTGGACTGAGATTTAAAATGCTATTTAATTTGCAATTTGGCTGAGGTGGCTTTTTGTAAAACTGAAGATTCAAAAACTTTTGTGGTTACTTGTTTCTGAGTGTGTTTTTCCTGAGCTAGTTTAATCAAAGTTTCCAGTAGTTCATCTAGCTCTATTCCACTTCTTTGCCACAGGTGATGGTATAAAGTACCAGGTAAGGTATTAATTTCATTGGCAAAAAACTTTTTAGTTTTTTGATTATACAAAAAATCGACACGGGTTGTACCAGCGCATTCAAACAAACTATAAATCAATTTGGCTGTTTCCTGAATTTCTTTAGTTAAAGCGGCTGGTAAGTTGGCTGGAATTTGAATACCAAGAGCAGCTTTGCCCAGCTGAGTGCCGCCTTCTTTTAAATATTTATCTTCATAACTTAAAAGATCTTGGGAAATTGAAGATTCTTGCAGTAACGAAGCTTTAGGATTGTCATTGCCCAAAACTGCACAAGTAATATCCATCAAATTTTCTACACATTCTTCAACCAGCACTTTAGTTTCATAGTGGAGCGCCACTTCAATTGCCTGAATTAACTCATCTTGAGTAGCGACTTTAGTAACTGCAATGGACGAGCCAAGTCGTGCCGGTTTGACGACTAATGGCCAGCTCAGACTTTTTTTACAATCAGCCAAAATTTGTTTTTGATTTTGCTCCCAGTTAGTTTGATAAAAATACATAAACTTAGTGGTAGGAACGCCATGGTACTGGTACAGTTTTTTGGTTAAAACTTTATCAACGCTCAAAGCTGAAGCCGTCACACCACAGCCTACATATGGCACATTAGCTAGTTCAAACAAACCTTGAATAGTACCATCTTCACCATTTTGGCCATGAAACGTGGGAAAAGCTACGTCCAGAGTAATTGATTTACCAAACATGCCTTTTTTGATAAGCTCCAGTTTTTTAGAGGTGGGATTAAAAAATGGCGCATATTGAGTAAAAAATTTGCTATCTAGTTTATCTGGATTTTGAAAGGTTTTAAGGTTACCCAACTTATCATCAACCAGCCATTCTCCTTGTTTGCTGATATAAACCGATATGACTTGATGGCCAAGTTTTTTAAGCCCAGCAATTACTAGCTGGCCAGTAATAATAGAAATATCATGTTCTGGGCTTTGCCCGCCAAAGAAAACGCCAATAGTCATACTGTTGTAATTAAATTAATAATAATTATCCGGCCAATCATTTTGAAACAATACTACATCACCTTTTTTCAAAATGCCACCCAAGCCTTCATGAGCTTGGCTAGCGCTATCAAACCAGATAATCTGATTCTTTTTAAAACCATGTTGCTCCAATCCTTTAGCTATAAAAGGCGTAACGCTATTTTTCACTAAAATTACTAAATCAGCCGTTGTAGCTAGTTTAGCGCCAATATCAAAATGAACTGACTCGGCTTGTTCACCAGTTTCCACTAAGCCAGGAGTAATATATATTTTACGGCGTTTAGCAAATTTAGCTAAAAGTTTAATGGCTTCAGCTGCGCCCTCAGAATTGCCATTGTAGCTATCATCAATCACGACAATACCATTGGGATTAGCAATTGGTTGCAATCGATGAGGAATGGGTTCGAGTTTAGCTATGGACTTTGCTATTGCTTCAGGTTCAATGCCCAAATCTAAAGCAACTAAAACTGCAGCGCTAATGGTGGCTAGACTGTATTCGCCAAGAAGCTTGGTAGTAAATGCGCCTATCTTTTTTTTACCTTGCCATAGCTCAAAACTCCACTCAAGCTTAGTATCTGAAAATTTGCGATTTTTAATAATCAGTGTAGCTAAGGGATCATTTTTAAAACTGTAAAATTGTACTGAATGTTTACCAATATAACCGGGATAATTATCTTTAACCAGTTGGTTATCAGCATTGAGGATAACCATACCTTCAGGGTTAGTGGTTTCAATCAGCTCAAATTTTGTTGCAATGGTTTTTTGCAAAGAGCCAAAGCGTTCCAAATGAGCTTCATTGATACCTGTTAGTAAAGCAATGTCGGGTGGAGTCAATTTACAAATAGCTCTAATATCTCCTTGATAGTAAGCTCCCATTTCAACGATGAATATTCGGGTATTTTTTGTAATTTGTTTTTGAATTTGAGCAGCAATGCCTAAAGGAGTATTTTTATTATCCACTGTTTTCACGGTATTAAAATTATTACTCAAAATAGTAAATAAAACTTCTTTTAAAGTGGTTTTTCCATAGCTGCCGGTAATACCAATGATAGTAAGTTTGTCAAAGCTTTTTAATTTTAGCTTGGCTTTGGTAATAATGATATATTTAGCTAGTTGATCAAAAGGGGTTAGCAAGAGCACGCTTAAAATCAGAAGATAGACAAATAAAGCTGGTAAAACATAGATAAGCGTTAGAAATAATAAACCTGCCAATAAAGTAATATTAGTCAGTATGTATAAGTTCCAACTGGAGAACAGAATAAAAACTAGATATAAGATAAAACTGAGACTAAAAACAATTCTAAGTTTCCAAGTCCAAACCAGTTCTTGCCTAAAAGGCTCAACACTTTCCAGATCCTGATGCTTAAGGACTTTCCAGAAACGTTTCAAGTCATAGTTCTCCAGTTGTAGGAAATAAAGCTGTTTTTTGAGGTATTGCCAGGGATATAAAACCATATCTTAGTCTATAAAATTTTGTATAAATTGAGCAACTACTTGTGGTTGGTCTAAAAAGCTGTAATGACCTGCATCTTTGACGATTTTAAGATCACTTTTACTTATGCTTTTCCTAAAAATATTAGCATCAGTTGTAGGTGTATCCTGATCATTTTCACCCCAAATAAGCAAAGTTGGCTGTTTGATTAATTGAAGCATTGGTTTCAGATCTTCTTTAATAATAGCTAAATAGCTTTGCCGAAGTTTTGGAGTAGCCAGATAATCATCCCAACCTAATTTTTCATATATTTGTGTGCGCAGCGGTTTCATAAAAGGTAGCGTAAACAAAGGTTTAGCTAGTTTTGAAACTGATTTTAAAACAGTTTTTTTAGCAGTTTTGCTTCTTAAGCCAGAGCTGTCGATAAGAATCAATTTACTAATCAGCTTTGATTTTAAAACTAGTTTAGTAGCTATAGCTCCTCCAAAAGAATGACCTACTAAAATCACGTTTTGTAATTTAAGTTTTTCAATAAATTGTTCAACTATTTTACTATACTCATCTAAGCTAAAAGTTTTACCTTGAGTCTGTGAAGCTCCAAAACCAGGTAAATCCAAAACATAAGTAGAATAATCTTTCAACTCTTTAAGAAGCGACAACCAATTTTCTTTATTGCTCCGCCAACCATGTAAAAAAACTAACACCGGTTTTTTAAAACCATTTTGTTCAAAATAACTAATCAGTAGATTATTAATAATAATTTGTTTGTTTTTCATATCTCCAGTTCGGCCACTAGTGGTAAATGATCAGAAATATCAACTTGCAGACAATAATGATCAAGTACCTTAATTGTAGGGCTTACAAAGATCATATCAACAAC
>JAAZOH010000008.1 GCA_012797845.1 Candidatus Beckwithbacteria bacterium | reverse complement strand
GCATGAATACTAGATGGTAAAGCAACCTATGCTTGGTATGAGCACCCATCCAATATTTGAGTCCCATACCAGAAATTATGCCAGAACTAATCTTTCACCTCTAGTCTAAAGACTAGGGATTAATGAGCGGTATCATTTAAGGGTTCTGCTTAGTGATCAAGATATAGCCGAAAACTTGACCTTGCTCGACAAAGCGTTAGCCAAGCTTGATAATAGCGATTTAAATGCCCTGCAGAAAAACCCTAAAGCCAATGCTGTGGAGCAGCTTGAGTATTTCAAAGATAGAAAACTTGATCAGAAACCTTTTATTTTAAATGCCAAAGAAATTAGCGCTTTATACCATTTTCCTGATGAAAAGCTGAAGATCGGCGAAGTTGATAAAGCGCAGTCAAAAAAATTGGAACCACCTCACAATTTACCTAAGGGTCAATTTTTAGGTGATGCCAATCTTTCGGTCTTTGGCCAAAGCAACTATCGTGATACTTTTATAAGCTTTGGAATTAAACGTAACGACCGTAACCGTCACCTTTATATTGTCGGCAAAACCGGTATGGGCAAAAGTAAATTGATCGAGCTTTTGGCTCTTTCTGATATTTACAATGGTTATGGTCTTTGCTTAATTGATCCCCATGGTGATTTGGCTGGTGAAGTTTTGCACTTTATTCCTCAAAATCGAGTGGGTGATGTCATTTATTTCAATCCAGCTGACCTGGATCGGCCTATTGGTTTTAACCCCCTAGAGTGTCATAGTCCTGAAGCCAAAGATCAGGTGGTCACTGGTTTTATTGGCATTTTCAAAAAACTCTTTGCTCACAACTGGACCAACCGTCTTGAACACATGCTTAGGTTTATAGTTCTGGCTTTAGTTGAAGCTGGTGATGCCACCGTCATTGACATTGTCAGGCTTTTAACTGAAACCGATTTTCGTCATGATGTTATTGCCAAGGTCCAAAATCCAGTCGTTAAAAACTTTTGGACTCATGAGTTTGCCGCTTGGAACGAAAAGTTTGACAATGAGGCCATTATTCCTATTATCAATCAAGTTGGCCAATTTATTGCCAATGATTATATCCGCTACACAGTTGGACAAAAACGATCAGGCTTTGATTTTTACCAAGCGATGCAAAATCATAAGATTGTGATTGTCAATATTGCCAAAGGCAAACTGGGTGAAGAAAATACCGCTCTACTTGGCTCAATGCTCGTTTCCAAAATCCAGGAAGCTACCATGGCTCGAGTTTCTCTGGCTGAGGCTGACCGTCAACCGTTTTATCTTTATGTTGATGAATTTCAACATTTTGCTACCGAAGCTTTTAACCAAATCCTCTCCGAAGCCCGTAAATTTAATTTATCTCTAACCATTGCTCATCAGTATTTGGACCAGCTTAGTGAACCAATCCGGAAAACAGTCTTTGGCAATGTGGGTTCTTTTGTTAGCTTCAGGGTTGGACCTGAAGATGCTCGTTTTCTTGCCAAAGAGTTTACTCCCGGCATAAAAACCGATGATTTGATTAACCTTAATGTCCGGGATATTTACACTAAAATTTCCATTGATGGTAAATCTAGTACTCCTTTTTCTGCTAAAACCCTAGATATGCCTCAGGTTCAGAAAAGTTTTGCTAGCGAAATTATCGAGCTTTCCAGGCAAAATTATGGAGTCCCGCGAAGTCAAATCAATCGAAGCTTGCAAGAAAATCAAGAAACGATTAATCTGATCGCAGATGAAACTCAATTCAAACCAAGTTTTGAAGAACCTTTAATATAATAATTTGCATGCGTCATCTCGAACTTACTGAGAGATATTATTGATAAAAATACTCCACTTTAAGCCGAAATGAGCATATTCTATGGCTAAAGTTTGCCAACGTTGTCACAAACAATTTAAGGTTATTGCCGAAGAAAAAAAATTTTTGGATAAAATGGGCTTGCCAGAACCGGTTAATTGCCCTAGTTGTCGTCATGAGCTGCGGATGGAGCAACGCAACGACCGCCAATTTTACAAATATCCTTGTGCTAAATGCGGTAAAGAAATGGTTACCACCGTTAATCCGAAAAAAGGCTATACCGTTTATTGCCTGGATTGCTATGCTGATTTCCGGGCTAATGTTGACCTAACTAAAGTTTAGTTATTGTGTCATCTTGAGCAAAGCGAAAGATCTTTGGCTTCAGAAACCAAAAAGACTCTTCGCTCTGCACTAGTCAATATCGCTCAGAATGACAATAAAATTCATGTCAATTAACTTCTTACAAAAATACGAGACTTTAAGAAAATCTGTCCCTATTCCAGCTGTCAGAATTACCCAACTTGAAGATTGTAAAATGGTTGACTATACCCATTTTAGCAAACACTGCTATCACACTTTTACTGTCATGGCCTCAGAGCATGCCACCTATTCTACTCTTAGCGTGGGTAAACATTTACTTGATTGTGATTTAGCTATCTTTTCTGAGTTTTGTTACGAATGTTGCCAAGTCACTAATTGTTATAATTCTACCTATTTAGCTGATTGTATTAATTGTCAAGATTGCCATTTCTGCGCTAATTGTAACAATTGTCAAAATTGTTTTGGCTGCGTTTCTTTAAGTAATAAACAGTATTGTTTTTTTAATAAACAACTGGATAAAGATGCTTACGAAAAAGAACTGGTTCAAGCTCAAAAATTATCAGCTTCGCAAAATCAAGCTAAAATGCAAGCTATTTTTACAGCTACACCCCAACCGCAAAGCCGGCAACATAATAATGTCAATTGCCCTTATGGTGATTATTTAAACAATTCTCAAAATATTTATTGGGGATTTAATACCTTTTATTCAGAAAACTCCGGTTACCTCTTTGACTGCGGAACTGTTAGAAATGGCTGGGACATGACATTCTCTGGAGGAGGAGGTTCAGAAACTGGAGATCTAACTGCTATAACCGATGAATTTGTTTATGAAATGGTTGGAGGAGCAAGTAATTATAATTGCTCTTTCGGCACATACCTCAATCATTGTAATAGTTGTTTTTATTGTTTCGGCTGTAAAAACTGCAGCGATTGTTTTGGCTGTGTAGGTCTAAGCAATAAAAAGTATTGCATTTTAAATAACCAACTAAACAAAGAGCAATATGAAAAAGCAGTGTTAGAAATAAAAAAAGAATTAGGCTGGCCACTCAAACACTAGCTATATGCCAATCAATTTTTTGACAAAATACCAAGCACTACTTAAATCTATCCCCATTCCGGCAGTCAGAGTTACTAATCCTCAAAACTGCCAAAATGTTGACTATACCCACAATAGCCAAAATTGCCAATTTTGTTTTTTGATGATGAATGGGGATAATTGTTTTTACTGCAATGATTCTGCTGGCAAAACATTGGTTGATTGCAGTAATTGTTTGCTTTGCGAACTTTGCTATGAATGCACAGAATGTATCGAATCATTTAATTGTTTTTACTCTCAAAATCTGACTTCTTGTCGATCCTGCTCTTTCTGTAATCAATGCGTGGCTTGTAGCGATTGCTTTGGCTGTGTGGGTCTTAATCACAAAACTTACTGCCTTTTTAATAAGCAATTCTCAAAACAAGAGTATGAAAATCAAGTCTCTCAACTTAGGTTTAATAGTATTCAAGAGCAACTTGATAAACTGAAAAAACTAACAGCTAGTATTCCTCAACCAGCTAGTTTTCAACAAAGCAATGAAAATTGCCCATATGGTGACTATATGCATCATTGCCAAGATGTCTATTGGGCTTTTAGCGCTTATTACTCTCAACGCTGTGGTTATCTCTATCTTAGTGGTTTAGCTAAAGATTGCTGGGATTTAAGCTATTCAGCTGGCAGTACCAAAGAGATAGGTAAAGATGTGATTGAACTTTCTTATGATTGTGGTGGGGGTGGATCCCTATACCATTGTGCTTATACTAATTATTGTAGCTATTGCACTAATTGCTACTATTGTTCTGATTGTCAAAATTGCTCTGATTGTTTTGGCTGTATTGGATTAAAAAATAAGAAGTATTGCATTTTAAATAACCAACTAAGTAAAGAGCAATATGAAAAAGCAGTTTTAGAAATTAAAAAAGAATTAGGCTGGCCACTCAAACACTAGCTATATGCTAATTAATTTTTTACAAAAATTCCAAACTCTTAAAAAATCTGTTCCGGTTCCAGCAGTTAATATATTTCCTTATGATCAACCTATTAGTTATTGTGATTGGGTTTATCAATCAAATGATTGTAAGTATTGTTTTAATTGCTTTCAACTCAATAGAGGCTACTACTGCGATAACTGTTTAGGAAGTGATTTAGTTGATTGTGACTTTGCTACAGAATCCGAACTTGGCTATGAGCTAGTTGAAAGCAATAAATGCTATAGTTCTGCCTATCTTTACAATTGTGTTTTATGCAATGACTGTTTCCGCTGTCGTTCTTGCATGAACTGCAACGATTGCTTTGCTTGTGTTGGACTTTTTCATAAATCGTATTGTATTTTTAACAAGCAATATACTCAAACTACTTATAAAGCCAAAATAGCAATATTAAAATCAACATCAGCTAAATCAATTGCCAAAAAAGTTGCTGCTTTGGACAAAAAAATCCCTAAACCTGCCAATAATCAATTTAATACTGAAAATTGTCCGTACGGGGACTACATCAATAATTGTAAAAATAGTTTCTGGAGTTTTAACACGTACTACCTTGAAGATTGCGGCTATATCAATATTGGTGGTTATAGTAAAAATTGCTGGGATATTTATTTTGCCGGCATCAACCAGGAATTATGCTATGAAACTGTCAATACAGCTAGAAGCTACAACTGTGCTTATTTATTTGATTGTGGTCAATGTACAAATTGCTATTACTGTTTTCAGTGTAGCCAATGTTCTGATTGTTTTGGCTGCGTAGGTCTAAGCAATAAGAAGTATTGCATTTTAAATAACCAATTAAGTAAAGAGCAATATGGAAAAGCAGTGTTAGAAATAAAAAAAGAATTAGGCTGGCCCATTCCTAACTAATTTTCCCTAAAATTGAAAATAGCCATTGCAAGCCAGTTTTTGCGTTTTCAAATAACCAGTCGCACAAGCTTTAAGCGTCGATGACCAGGCACCACTACTATATACACTCGGGGCTTCAGTTTCGTACGTCACGCCATCCAAAACGATCTTATCAACCAGTAAGTTTCGGTCTTCATTACTTGCTGCTGAATACTTATCATTAGCAAAAACTAGCTTGATATCCTTAGGTAATAATTTACTGGGGTGTTTATAAGCAAAAACCTGCAAAGTATTTGATAAGGATTTAAAACTCCCAACTTTAACTTGATCAATATTTAGGTCAATAATTGGGTACTCTCCTAGAGCCGGACTGCCTGAAGCATAGATTTGTAAAATCGAGCTATTGGCATCACTATCAAAGCTAAAGGTGCCATTGCAATGGAGCCACTCGCTTTGTTTATAGCCTTGCCCACAACCATTAAAGCTCGACCATGATCCCACGCTAAAAGTAGAATAATCCTCGGTTTCATAAGTCATACCATCCAAAATAATTTTATCAACTCGCAAATTCCGATCTTGGGTAGAAGTGCTAGTATCATTTAAAAATCTAAGCGTGATATCCGAGGCAGTTATTGGAGCATTATGTTGGTACTCATAAGCTTTGTAACTACTAATATTAGTAAAAGTTTTCACTCTTGTTCCTTTTATTTCTAAAGCCATACTGGGATAGACATTGTCCACCTGAGTACCTTGGGCATAAATCACAACTTTTGAGTTAGGGATTGGGGTAGGGGTAGGCGTTGGCTCTGGTAAGCAAGCACCATCACTGCAACCATATGGACAGGTATAAGCATCTGTGAAACACTGATTTAGAGAACCACAATGAGCCTCTTGTAAAATATCACCATAGCAAAAATCGTCCCAACCACTATTATTACAACCCAAACCAGTTCCACTAATATGCCCTTTTTGGGCATAATTCAAACCGCCATCTGTATCAGCACAAGTCGGAGCTGGAGTAGGCGTGGGCGTTGGTTCTGGTAAACAAGCTCCATCACTACAACCATACGCGCACGGCACCCAAAGTTCAGTTTTAACATACTGATCTTGACAATATTTTTCAGCTAAATAACATGTATCACCCGTACAACTACTTACTAAATTAGCCCAATAATCTTGATAACACGTATCGTAAAATCCTACAAATTCCGTATCCGTATTCCAACCACTACCAGTACCTTTAACAAGGTAATCTTTGCCACCGTCCGAGTCTGTACAAGTTTGTGCTGGCGTTGGTGTAGGCGTTGGTGTAGGCGTAGAAGTGGGGGTCGGAGAAGGCGGTGTTCCAGTTTGCTGGATAAAGTTAATGTCTTTCCATTGAGTATTGGCACTATCAAGAGTTATTGACCAAAACTCTGGTTCATATGTTTCTTCTCCAAAAATATGTGGAGCAACTATATATACTCCAGAACTTAATTCATTATTTACATACTCGCCTGTGTCTTCATTGCTCCAGGCAAATTTTTCATAAATTTTATTAGCATAATCAGTATAAAAAACTACAGGAACCCTAATTGGAGCACCAGATAAATTTTTGATTTTACCAGAAACACTATATTGCTTTTCTATTACCAACTTTATTCTATCCTGACCAACAATATTTCCAAGACAGTCTGCCTCGCCATTTATTATTAAGCGTAAAGTATATACTCCGCTTTCAGGAATTTGGCGCAAATCAAACACTCCCAACAAACCATTGCTAATTCCGCCAGTACCATTATTTACTAAACTAATACCCGAGTCTGACCAAGAGATTGGTTCAATACCTTCACCCCACTCTAGTTTGTAATTTATTAAATTGTTGCTAGTTGCCCACCCATTTATAGCAATAGTTTGAAGGCTGGAAATAGCTCCTTCTGGGTAGAGTGGATACTGATCTTCTAACTCAAATTCCAAATCGTATGATTTAATTAAGGCTTCAGTTTTTATATTTTCACCACCATTGCAGTTATTTTCCCAACCATCACTACTTATCCGGCCATAACCCCAACGGCTATTCCACCATTCTGGAGCAATATTGCTTTGACCAAAAGGCGGTTTAGTAAAATTTTTTAGAATTTCTACAATCTGTAAGGCAGAATAATCAGGGTGTTTTTGGGCATATAAAAATCCCAATGCCCCAATCATGGGTGAAGCAAAAGAAGTCCCATCATTAAACCCATAGCTATTACTAGGCTTAGCAGTATAAATATCATCACCAGGAGCTGCTAAATCAACCCCAAAACCATAGTTAGAAAAATAAGCAAAATCGGTTTTACTATAAGCACTGGCACCTAAGACTCCACTATACCCAGCTGGAAAATGAATAGCATCAGCAGAGTTATTACCAACTGAAGCTACTACCACTATTTTATTTTGATCCACAATGTCAGTAATTGCATCCTGTTCGGCTTGATTAGAAACAGTGGCTCCAAGACTTAGATTGATCACCTTTACTTCAGGGAAACTACTAGCATACGCAATTGCTTTAAGAATTGAAGAGGTATTAAAAGTTGAGCTGCCAGGATAATTAGCTTTAATAACCATCACCTTACCTGTCCAAGCCATACCAACTATTCCAAGATTATTATTGGCTGTAGCTGCAGCCACTGAGTAAACTGCTGTACCATGACCAACATCATCTCTAATATCATTAGTATCGTTATAACTATTCCAACCATAAATATCATCAATATAACCATTGCCATCGTCGTCAATACCATTATTATCTACTTCATTGTGATTAATCCATAAATTAGCTTGCAAATCTTCATGGCTTAGATCTATGCCTGTATCAATAATCGCCATGACTGCAGAACTACTAGCTTGCTGTTCCCAAATCTTATTCATATCTAGATAGTTAGGATTTCTCAAATACCATTGGTAATAGTCTGTGTAATAAGGATCACTAATAATGATATCGGCATTAAGTTCACGATCAGGTACTGCATATTCTACGTTTTCATCTGTTTCCAAATCTTTAATGGTTTCTTCCAAAGTTTCAGCACTAGCTTCAATTACATACATGTTTTTTAAACTATTTAGTTTTTGGTTTTTTTCAGCAATTTGCCTACGGTTTTTTAAAAAATTAACTACGCCTTTTAGAATTTTTGGGGTTTTATCTTCTTTATATTTAACAATTATCTGGTTAGTATTTTGATTTGATTTAGCAAAAACTTGTGGGGTTAAAAGATAAAAAGAAGTCATTAAAAAAGCTGCTAAAAAAACTAGTCCCAACCATAGAGAAGTTTTTGACATAAAATATTGAAGAAGGCAGCTTCAAGTTCAATTGTATGAAATTTTTATGAAGACATCTTAAACAAAAAATACAAGACAAAACAAGTAGCAATTTTTAACTAAGCCAACTCAAACCCTTTACTTTGCCCAAAAGCTACAAATCCCTCAAGACTTAATTTAGTTTGCTCAATCTTACAATCAATAAATTGAGCACCATCAAGTTTAGCTTGAACAAAATCAGTTTTTTTTAAATCACAAAATTCAAATACGGTTTTAATCAAATTAGCTTTGGTAAAATTAACTTCACAAAGGTTACATAATTCAAAGACACCATCACCTAAGTCTGTCCCTTTAAATTTACAATCATTAAGACTGAATTTTTTCCGCTGAGTTCGGCTGGAATTTTTAAATTGGACCAAACGACAATTTTTCATAATCGCCCCCGAAAAGTCACAGGCTTTGATTGTGGCTTGAGACCAATCAATATTGCTTAACTTACTACCAGAAAATGAGCAGTTATCAAGGTGAGCAATATTAAAGCTGCTACCGGAAAAGTCACAGGTTTCAAATTGGCAATGTGTAAAACCAGTAAAATGAAAATTAAGACCAAAAAATTTACAACTCAAAAATTCATCACCTTCAAAATCCTGACCTTGAATTTCATCTTGAGTAAAAATTTTTTGTTTATAAAGCATTTTTATGAATTGAGTACAAATAAAGATCCCTAGCTTCACTGGAAATATTTGGGTGTATGACGTGTTTTTTTAGTACTTTTTGAAATCTTAAACCAGCTTTTTCCATAACTCTACCAGAGGCAATGTTTTCTAAATCACATGTTCCCTTTATAGTTTTAATATTTAACTGGGAAAAAGCAAGATTAATTATAGCTTTTAAGGCTTCGGTGGCATAGCCATTACCCCAGTATGGTTTTGCCAAAATATAACCAAAATCAGTTTTTCTGCTTTTTAAGCCTAAGCGAATCATTCCAATTATCTTATGATTTTCCTTCTTCTCTATCACCCAACTATACTCTCGAGCACTCTCCCAATCTTTAATGCAATTTTTTAAAAAGACACTGGTTTCAGCTATATTTTTATGAGGTTTCCAGGTTAAATACTTCGTGACTTCCGAATCTTGGGAATAACTGCTAAAAAGCACTTGAGCATCACTAAGCATTGGCTTTCTTAATATAAGCCGATTTGTTTTGAGTCTTTTCATATTTTAGTTTTGCAATTCTCTTATTTTATCCCTTATTTTAGCAGCCTTTTCAAAATCCAAATCTCTGGCTGAAGCTAGCATCGCCTTGCGTAAACGTTTCACTAAAAGATTAATATCTTCTGGTGTAAAGTCATCCTTTTTAATTTGAGTGATTTCAACTTCTTCACCTTTGGGTGTAAGTCGGACAACTTGATCTCGTTTTTTAACCTGTTCTTTGAGCTCCCGCTCAATCAGCTTTTCTCGAATTTCCTTTTGGATTGAAGTTGGGGTAATACCATGTTTTTGGTTGTAAGCTATTTGAATTTGGCGACGACGTTTGACTTCATCAATGGCTGCTTGCATTGAACCCGTCACAACATCGCCGTACATAATGATCTGGCCATCAATATGTCTGGCTGCCCGACCCATGGTTTGAATCAAAGAGGTGCGACTGCGTAAAAAGCCTTCTTTATCAGCATCTAAAATGGCCACCAAAGAAACTTCCGGCAAATCTAATCCTTCCCGCAAAAGATTAATACCAATTAAAACATCGTACTCACCTTTGCGCAAATCATCCAAAATATCTTGCCGATCCAGCGTATCAACATCAGAATGTAAATAAGCCACTTTAAGTTTTTGCTCTGATAAAGATATATCCAATTCTTCAGCCGCACTACTAATATGTTCTTCTTCATTGAGATAGTCGGTTAGAGCTTCGGCTAGTTTTTTAGTGAGCGTCGTAACTAATACCCTTTGGCCCTTAATTTTTCTTTTTAAAATTTCTTTTGTTAAATCCTGAATCTGGTTTTGGGTAGGTCGAACTTCTACTTCTGGATCAACTAAGCCAGTTGGTCGAATCAGCTGCTCAACAATCATTCCTTTTGATCGCTCAAGTTCCCAATCTGCCGGAGTTGCGGAAACATACACAGTCTGGGGAATTTTGCCTAAAAATTCGTTAAATTGAAGTGGTCTATTATCCAGAGCTGAAGGCAAACGAAAACCATAGTCAATTAAAGTTTGTTTCCTAGCTTGGTCACCGTTATACATACCCCTAATTTGGGGCACAGTCATATGTGATTCGTCAATAATTAACAACCAGTTTTTCTTTTGTCTAAAAAAGTCCAATAAAGTATAAGGTGGTTCACCTGGTTTACGATTATCAAAGTAGCGTGAATAGTTTTCAATTCCATTCACAAAACCTAGCTCAGTAATCATGTCTAAATCATAGTTAACTTTCTGATCTAGGCGCATCGCTTCCACTAATTTACCTTGACTTTTTAATTCCTTAATTCTGCTTTTTAAATCAGTTCTGATTTGTTCCATGGCTGGTTTTTGCCGCTCTGGGTCTGTCAAATAATGCTTAGCTGGAAAAATCATATATTCAGTTAGGCCAGCTTTAACGCTATCTGTTATCCCCCAATCAGTTTCATTTTTGATTTTTTGACCTGAAATCGGATCGACCCAAGCTAATTTTTCCAGCTTGTTACCCAAAAATTCTAGACGCAACAACTCATCGGTGTAGGCTGGCCAAAGTTCAACCGTATCCCCTTTGACTCGAAAACTGCCCCGCCTAGACTCATAATCACTTCTTTCATATTGCAATCTAACTAAATTTTTTAAAAATTGCTCTCTTGGCAATTCCTCACCAAGTTTAATGGTAATAGCAAAATGGGCATATTCCTGCGGATCACCTAAGTTGTAAATACAGGAAACCGAAGCTACTACAATTACGTCATCTCGGGTTTGTAAATTGGTAGTAGCTAGCAAACGCAGCTTTTCAATCTCGTCATTGATATCAGTTTCTTTTTCAATATAGGTATCAGTGGTCGGAATATACGCCTCAGGTTGGTAATAATCATAGTAAGACACAAAGTAAGAAACTCCATTTTTAGGGAAAAAGTCTCTAAACTCCTGGTAAAGTTGCCCAGCCAAAGTTTTATTGTGAGAAATTACCAGGGTTGGCAACTTAGTTTGCGCAATCACATTGGCCATGGTAAAGGTCTTGCCACTTCCAGTAACTCCCAACAAAACCTGACTGGGATTATCTTTTTCAATATTGGCAACTAATTGTTTGATTGCCTCGGGTTGATCGCCCGTAGGTTTAAATTTTGAAGAAAGACTAAATTGCATAGATCTTTTATTATACCCTAAATCTAAGAATGTTAGCCAAAAGATAAAAAGTAATTTACCTTACTGAAATAGGCATTTTTTGAAACAATTGAAGTATTTGGAATTTTATTCCACTGCTTTTGGACTGTCTAGATCCGGACAGGTAATTCCATCTTCATTTATGGCACAATCCATTTTATTGGGTAATGTGCACATTTTATTTTTTATATCAACTTCACCACCTCTAATAGCACAATCTATTTGGCCTTGATTTTCATAGCCAGTTATTTTGACTCCACCATCTGGACATTCACTTCGATACAAAGCCCATTCTTCACATTGTCTATTATCCTCAAACACACAAATACCAAACTCATTGCCATTAACATCTTTACTCATCGTTATAGTTCCACCTTTATCAATGCAGTTTTTTGAAGCTGGATTAGCAATGCCCACTTCTATCTGAGTATTTTGATTACTATTTCTATAGTAAACCAAAGTCTGTTCCCCTAAGTCCCTTGGTCCTAGCTGATAGACAGGGAAATAAAATGTGATAGCTTGATCATTAAAGGTAAACTTAGAAAAATTTTTTTCTTCTGGCTTTGTGCCTTCAGTAAACATTTCCTCCAAGTTGGGATTATCATTTTGACCCATATTTAGCTGATCTCCTAATGTAGTTCTAGCATAATTGGAAATAGTCTCTAGGTAATTTTTTTGGTCTGGAAATAAATCAGTTAATACTACTTCTTTATGGTTTACCATGTCATAATTATAAGTAGTAATCAAATCATCAGGATTAGCTCCGCCAGTAAAAGATTCGCTACGCAGCACGAAACTAATGTATTGTTCATTAAGCTGTTGTGGCTGCCAACTCATCTCAAGAGTAAAGGGTTGATCTGGATATTCACCCAAATTTTCATCAGGAGTCGCATTAGCTTTTCTTTCTTGCCAATTTTCTGAGGATGCTTGTTTGAAATCACTAATGCTTTTTTCTACAAAGTCTTCTATATTTTCACTTAAATTTTTAGCACTGCTAAATAAAGGATATTCAACATCAATTGTATAAAGTTCGCTTGTTTCTTTTTTACTTTGAACAGTAACTTGCAAACCTTTTTCATTTTTAAATAAATTAGAGGTAAAAAACATGTACTCACCAAACAAGGCTAGTGCTAACCCCACAACTAGCAAAATAAAAATGCCATTACGTATTTTCATACTATATCCTTTTTACTTTTTTATATGTTAATAATATGGCAAGCATAGTCTTACGTTTAAAATTATACTATTTTAAGTATTGATGTTGCAAATAAAGTTTGAGTTGTGGTATGAAATATATAAAGAATAAAAAATTATAAAACCTCAAATTATTAAAAAGGAGAATTTTTTTATGAAAAATAATATCCCCCTTGTTGTTCTTTCCACTGTAGTCGCTACTCTGTTATTGGTTTTTATTGTACTATCTCTTACTAAAGAAAAAAATCTTGTTAGCAACCTTATTCAAACTAAGCCACCTGTTACTATTTCTGGAGAAATTGATTTTAATGGTATCACTCCCGATCATGGCACCTTAGTTCTCAAAGCTAAACCCGCCGATAAAGAAGGTTCAATGCAAACTATTGTTACTGATATTTCTCCATCAGACAAAGCTCATTGGTCTTGGTCTCAGGCAGAATCTGGAATCAATTATCAGCTTCAAGCAGAACTGGAATTAAATGGTCAAAGTATTGCCAAATCAAATATTAAAACAGTTACTGCTCCAGCCAATCATGAAACTCTCACTATCAATCTAACTAAAGATGAACTAGTTAAATATAGCAAAGATGGATTCCAAGACTTACTAGTTTCTAATGTAAGCGGAGCTATTGATCTCAATGGTTATATTCCAGCCAATAGTAAAATTGTAATTTTGGCTAAAGCCAACACAGATACTGATTACACTACAGTTGCTGATAATGTTACAGCCACAGATGGTCAAACCTGGCAATGGACTAACGCCACCTACGGAACAGGTTATGATATTAAAGCTATATTGGAATCTGATGGTAATGATATTGGCGAATCACCAGTTATTAGTGTTACAGCTCCAGCTAGTAATGAGTTTTTACGCATTGTTTCCGCAGCCAAACAACCTGCCCCGCAACCACAAACTACCAAAATTTCCGGGACCATAGATTTAAATGGACCAGTAGCTGACAATAGCACTATATTGGTTTTGCAAAAAAAACCAAGCGAACAAACTTACCAAGTTATTAATCGCTACTCAGCTAATGATGGTCAATATTGGGAATGGGATAATGCCATCTCTGGCGTTGAATATGAAATCACAGCAGCTCTACAGGTTAATGACAATAATACTGCTACCGCCAACGCTATTACGGTCACTGCTCCAGCAAATAATGAGACTCTCACCATTAACACTGGAGTCAACTTACCAACACCCAGTAGCCAACCCAAAGTCTTAAATTGTGGCAATGAAAATGGCAATCAATGGCCCGTGAGCATCAATTATCCAGGCATTAGTAATGCCACTATGTATTGGATTCAAATTGGGACCCAACCAGGTTTTAACGATGTTTACAACCAAATGGTATCAAGTCAAAACGGCAGTGATAAATCAGTTACCGTTAATGTTAACGACCAAAGCTATTATTACACTAGGTATGCTTATGCTGACTGCGACAACTGTACACAAAGTCAGGATTATTCTAATTTTTCTAACACTTTACAATTTCATTGCGGCAATAATCCTAGCCCTGATAACAACCAATACACTGGATATATCTGCGATAGTAGTAGTCACAGCTGCCAACTAAGCACAGACGATAATGCAACATATAGCTTTACCAATGCTGGTCTTGCTCAATGTCAAAGATCATGCGGTCCTTTTCCTTTAGTCAGATAGAAAACACCCTATCAAAGCAAAATACCTCTTATTTTTAAAATAAGAGGTATTTTTGCATAGAATTTACATACCACTTTGCATCACAAAGATCTAGTTGACGACTTCGGGGTTTTTTTGCCAAACTAAATCCAAATATTTTAAAAACAATACCCAAAAATTTTACTGTCCAAGATAGTTGGGTTTTAGCATTTTAAGGAGGAGATCTGCCTATGAACAGCGCTCAACCCCGTCATATCGTGACTCTCTATAAACGTCAGCGGCAAATTATCGAATTTATATCGCAATTTATTCAGAGAAACGGTTACAGTCCTACTTTGCGTGAAATTGGCGATGCCATGGGTTTGTCATCTTTAGCTACCGTTCATGAGCACGTTGAACGCTTGGTTGACAAAGGAGTTTTGAAAAAAACTGCTGGGAACAAAACCAGGGGCATTATCGTGGTTGATGAAAAACTGGGAACTATGAAACAGGGAGTTAATCTTCCTATTTTAGGTTGGATTGCCGCTGGTCAACCCATTGATCCCTACACTGAGCCAGATGCTTATTTACAGGTTTCGGCTGAAATGCTCTCAGGCCGTAAACGTTCTTTTGTCCTTCAAGTTCGCGGTGAATCCATGATTGATGAAGGGATTTTGGATGGTGATTATGTAGTCATTGAAGAAGAGAGTGATGTTAAAGATGGTGATATCGTGGTAGCGATTTTAGAAACCGGTATTGCCACTTTGAAAAAAATCTTTCGTGAAGCCACTCGGGTTCGCCTTGAACCAGCCAATAGTAGCATGGCACCGATTTATGCTACCCGCGTTCAAATTCAGGGCAAATGTGTTGGTATTATTCGCCGTTTTGAAGCTCAATAGCAGTTTGGTGATACAATACCTTCATGTCACTTTTCATTGTTGCTACTCCTATTGGTAATCGATCTGATATCACCTTAAGAGCATTACAAACCCTTTTTAGCATGGATGCAGTTTTGTGCGAAGATACTCGCAAAACTAAGCAGCTTTTAGATTTTTATCTTAAAGATATTCCCTCTCAAATTCTGGGAGAAAATCCTAAAATTCCGGTTTTGCTATCTTTTTTTGAACACAATGAAGCCGCTAAAATTCCTCAAATCTTGGGAGATCTTAAGCAAGGTGCGCAAATTGCCCTGGTCTCCAATGCTGGTACTCCAATTATTTCTGATCCGGGCTATTTACTAGTAAAAGCTTGTCACGAAACTGGCATTAAAGTCATAACTATTCCTGGACCTTCAGCTTTAACCAGTGCTTTATCAATTTCAGGCTTAGCCACTGATAAAGTGCAATTTTTGGGGTTTTTACCCAGAAAACATGGCAAGCAGACTAAAATTTGGCAGGATATTTTTGCTTCAAAAATTGATCAAACCGTGGTTTTTTATGAATCACCCTTTCGGCTTAAAAAAACTCTAGCCAATATTAACGAGATTTTCGGTGATATTGAAATCAGCGTCGCTAGAGAATTAACTAAAGTTCATGAAGTAGTTAAACAAGGTAAGATTTCAGATTGGCTACAAGATAAAAAAACGCTCAAAGGCGAGTTGGTGGTTTTATTTCGCACTCACCAGAAGTAATTGCAGTGCTCCGTATACCGGCGGTTTCTGAGGTAAAATAGTATTAAAGTGAGGAAATTGCTGGCGTAAAGCCGAAGCTAAATTATTTGGGTCAATAACCTTGTGTCTAAAAAGCCCTCCCGTTAAAACTAAATCAAACTCTTCTTGGTCGAGTCCTAAGCGCCGTACCACTGCCTGAATATGCACCATCAGCTTTTTCATCGCATCATCTAAAATAGCTTGTGCGGTTTGATCATTTCTCACTTGTTCATCATCATAAAAAGTAGCTAGTTTAGCAATCTCAGTTTTACTAAAACTATCTCCATAAACCTTATGCTTTAGATCCAACATGTTCTTAATTTGAAAATAGGTTAATACTTTTTCTTCCAAGATAGTTTTAGGTCCCCGGCCATCCCAACTTTGTTCAGCTGCTAATAAAATCTGGTGGCCAATATCAAAAGCGCTGCCTTGATCTGTCAAAAAAAAGTCCAAGCCTCCAGCCTTAGCTTCCTGACCTTGTACATTTTTACCAAAACAAGCCGAACCAGTACCAGCAATTAAAACCACTCCATTGGCAGCTTGAGAACCAGAGGCTAAGGCAATCTGACTGTCGTTAATGCAAATAATTGGACCAGGAACTAAATTTCTAAGTTTATTTTCAAAAAAAGCTGACATTTCATTTTTTTCAGGAACTGTATCCATGCCGGCAAGTCCAATTAGGACTTTAGTAAGTGGCTCATCGAAGTTAGTTTGTTTTTGGGCCTCTTGTAAGGCTTGTTCTAGATTTTGCCATGATTCATCCCGGGAAACACTAGCCCAACTCAGGGGGCCAGCTTGAGCCTGCGCCAGCACCTCTCCTCGACTATTTGCCAGCAAAACATGAGTTTTAGTACCTCCACCATCAACTGCTAAATACATAGTCTTTTTAGTATCAAGCTTTCTATAAACTATTGCAAGTTTAAAGCTAAAGCGGGATAATTAATCCTATGTCTATTTTAAAATCCCTTACTGAATTCTTCTTAGATTTTCTGGAAACTATTATTGTAGCTTTGGTTATTTTCCTGGTGCTGTATATGTTTATTTTTCAACCACACCAAGTTAAAGGCCAATCCATGTACCCTACCCTTCATAATGGTGAATATTTATTGACCAATAAACTAACCTATCGGTTTAGAGAACCAGAAGTAGGCGATATTATTGTCTTTAGAGCCCCCAGCCATGAAGAACTGGATTATATTAAACGGATTGTGGCTCTTCCTGGTGATCGAGTCAAATTACTTGATGGTAAATTTTACATCAACGGCTATGAACTAAATGAGTCAGAATATTTAAGCAGTGATGTCAAAACTACTCAGGAACGTTATTTACTTGAAGGAACTGAAGTAGTTGTGCCACCTAATAGTTATTTTGTAGCTGGCGATAATCGGCCTAACTCCAGTGATTCTCGTGATTTTGGCCCAGTCCCATATCAAAATATTGTCGGTATTGCCTGGTTTCGCTACTGGCCACCTCAAAACCTTGGCTTAGTCCAAAACGGCGAAATTTTGAAAAATGAAAATTAAGCTTAGCTTAAAAGAAGTTTAAACAGCCTCTACAGTTACCCCTTTAAAAATCTTCTGCAACCGTTCTTCGGTTTGTGCTGGATTGCCATTGAGCAAAAAAGTAACCTTGGTTTGTCTGGCAGTTCTAATGAGTTTAACACTAGATTTACCTCCTAAAGATTCTTGCATCTTGCTTTGCATTCGGTCTATATCCTCATGGACAATGTTTTGAGTTTGACTAGGCTTTGCTTGCCGTAAACCAGCATGTTCAAGCTGTTGTTTGACCCGTCTGGCAATTTCTTCAGTGCGCCTGACTGAAGCTGTTTCCCTGAGTACTTGTTTATAAGCCTCAATCATAGCTGAGGGCTGCACAATCCCTAGCAAAGCTCGGGCATGACCCTCGCTAATCAAATTGCCCAACAAACCATCTTTTAGCACATCTGGTAATTCTAAAAGCTTTAAAGAATTAGAAACATAAGAAGGACTTTTCCCAACTCGACGAGCTACATCAGCATGAGATAAATTAAACTCCTGCAACAGCCGATTAAAAGCTTCAGCCCGCTCTAAAGGATTAAGATCCTCCCGTTGCACATTTTCCACAATAGCCAGTTCCAGCATTCCTTGAGGGCTGGTTTCTTTGACAATGCAAGGCACTTGGGTCAGCCCTGCCATTTTAGAAGCTCGCCACCGTCGCTCACCGGCAATGATTTGAAAGCCAGCTGGGGTATGAGCTACTACCATTGGTTCTAAGATACCGTGCTCTTTAATGGAATCAACCAGATCCATAATGGAGTCTGGAGTTATAACTCCTCGAGGTTGCAAAGGATTAGGCTGGACTTGAGTAATGTCCAAATACTGAATTGATTGTTTATCCATATTACTTGACGTAAGCAAAAATTTTGCCCATGCGCTTTTTGAAAGCTACAATTCCATCTTTTAAAGCAAAGAGGGTGTGATCTCGGCCAGTGCCGACATTATCACCTGCCATAATTTTAGTGCCACGCTGTCGCATAATAATTGAGCCAGTAGTGACTGTTTCACCAGCGTAGGTTTTAACTCCTAAACGCTTACCTGCTCGACTTGGATGTTGTCTGGTTGCTCCAGATGCCTTCTTGTGTGCCATATGTTTTTCCTTTTATAACTTGATAATCATATAGTAACTTTTCACGAAAATCAATCCTTAATTTCACAAACCCGAATAAAAGACTAATTATGCGTAACGCCTTTGCCTAACCACTTCATACATAGCAATAGCTGCAGCCACACTCATATTAAGCGAATCAATTTGACCCAACATCGGAATACTGATATACCCATCCAAAAGCTTAGCGATTGGTTCAGACAAACCTCTATCTTCTACTCCCATAATCAGACAAATACCTTTGTTTAAATCAGTTTTAAAGAGATTGTAATCCGCTTTTTCACTAGCTCCTAAAAGTTTGATACCATGCTTTTTCAAAAGTTTTAAAGCCACAAATAGATTTTCTTCGATAATCATGACGTGCTCTTCAGCCCCCATAGCCGTCCGGTAAACTACTGGACTTAAAGGTTCACCTTGTTTGGAAATGATCACTCCATGCACTCCAGCTGCATCAGCTGTCCGAATTACCGCCCCTAAATTATGCTCATACATTACCCCGGTTAGCATGATAAAAAAAGGAGCTTGCTTTTGCTTTTCCAAAATATCCAGGAGTTCTTGCAAACGATACACTTCCAAATATTCCCCAAAAGCAATAATTCCCTGATGATTACCACCGGTTTTTGATAATTTTTTTAGCTGATGTGATCCAACTCGCTTGATAGGGACTTTTTGTTTATTAGCCAGTTGTTTGATTTCTTGCAAGCGCTCATCAAACTTCATCTTTTCTTCTATTAGAATTTCTGTCAATTTATTTTGAGCCCGTAAAGCTTCCCGCACCACATTGCGACCCTCTAGTTGACGTAGAGCAGGTTTAGAAAATCGTCGAGAAGGCTGCTTAACACCCATATAAATACAGTAATTGAGTAAAACTTTTTATTGAGCCGATTTGGCTTTTGGCTTTTGAGAAGTTTTTTTAGGAGTTGGGGTAGTTTTTTTATTACTACTAAGAGCAACTTTGCTTAAACTTTGACGATGGCCTTGGCGGCGGCGATGACGGGATTTAGCTTTAAAACGTAAAATTCTGATTTTTTTACCCCGTTTTTGCTCTACAATTTCCAAATCAATGGTTTTACCTTCAAGATAAGGGGTACCAATTTCTACATTTTCTCCATCAGCAATCAGCAAAACTTTGTCAAAACTAACCATATCTCCAGCTTTGCCATCAACTTTTTCGATCTCAAGTGATTTTTCGGGGACAACTTTGTACTGTTTGCCACCGGTTTCAATAATTGCAAAATCCATACTTTGTGTCATTCTGAACTCGTTTCAGAATCTATTTTAATACATATAAATAATTTTCTAAGAACAAAAGGCAATTATACTTGATAAGCTAGGATTACGCAATTGTCAGCGTAAATAAATCGCCTTATCCTGCCGAATACTCTGACTAGCTGAGCTAGCAATTCCTAAAGCTAGCCAAGAAGACAGCATTGAACTACCGCCAACTGAAAGAAATGGCAAGGTAATCCCCGTCACCGGCAACAGTCCTAAGTTAATTCCAATATGAAAACTGGCTTGAAATAAAAACATCGCAAATGTTCCCAAAAAGACCATTCGTTTTACCGGATCACTGGACATAGAAAACAAGGTCAATAAGCGTCCCCCTAAGCTAAAAAATAAAATCAATACTAGACTACTTCCTAAAAACCCCAGCTCCTCAGCTAAAGAGGCAAAGAAAAAATCAGTATGTTTTTCCGGTAAATATTGCAGTCTTGATTGCGTTCCTTTACCTAGGCCTTGTCCAAATAACTGGCCTGAACCGGCAGCAATCACCGCCTGAATTTGGTTATAGCTAGCTCCTAAAGGATCGGCTTGCGGGTTTAAAAAATGCTCAACTCGCTGTTTTTGATAGGAAGCTAAAGACTGCCACAGAATTGGCGCTGCAATCATCAGTAAAATGGTTAAAGCTACAAAAAACCGTTTTTTGGGATAACTAGCCATCAAGACAAAAACTCCAATCAGCAGCAAGACAATCATACTACCTAAATCTGGTTGCAAAAAAACTAGCAAGCAAACTAGAGCCAAAACCCCTAAAACTAGTAAAAACTGAGGAAATTTTTTGACATTAACTTTGGCAGCTAAAAAACTTAGGCCTAAAATTAGAAACGGCTTCATTAGCTCTGAACTTTGCAAACGCATAGCTCCAACTTGCAACCAACGCCTTGAACCTCGCACTGCCTCAGCTAAACCAATAGTGAGCAGTAGCAAAAGAAAAGACAAACCAAAACTCACCAAGCTAAAAGCTTGTAAAAAAGTAAAGTCAATCAGGCTAAGTAGCAAAAATAGCAATAAGCCAACTATAAAAAATTGTAGCTGACTAGCAAAATCGCCAGGAGAAATACTGTACGTTACCACTAAACCCAAAACACAAAGCAATAAGGCTGGAATCATCAGCCATAAATCTGGAAGCTTAATAAGCATGGCTTTAGTTTTCGACTGACAGAATATCTAATGTCTCGCCAGTTACGATTTCCGAAACTAAGGTTTTTTGTTTAATTTCTTCTTCAAAGTCTTTAGGCCAACTTGGCAAAGAAATTTTTACCTTAGCAGCAATGCTAACTTGTTTTTCTTTCCGTTTTTCCTGAATTTGGCGAATCAGCTGCCGAGCTTCCCCAGCTGCTTTAAGTTTAGGAGTAATTTTAGTATCAAAACTCACTTCAAGATTGCCATCACTCTTTTTCCAAATAATAGTTTCGATATTAAGCTCATCTTTTAAAATCTCCTGCAAAGCAACGTCTAAAGCCTCGCAATTACGAACAGCCATAGAGCTTAGTGGTTGCCTAATTGGAATTTGCAATTCTTTGCGTTTAGCATTGCCAAGACTAGCTATTTCCCGAGCTAAATTCATTTGATCCAAAAAGCTTTGCTCTTTTTGAGTAACAGTTTTAAACACAGACCACAGACAAAGATGAATTGATTCAGCTTGACCAGATAAACTAGCATATACATTTTGATATATTTCTTCGACAATAAACGGAGCAAACGGCGCCATTAGGACACATAGTTCATACAAAACCGTATGCAAGGTCTCTAAAGCCTTGCTATCCCCAGACACAAAGCGATCCCGACTCCGCCTAATATACCAAGTAGATAGGTCATTCACCAAAGGCCGTAAATATCTGGTAGCTTTAGGAATATTGTATTCGTCTAAGTATTTGCTGACTTTTTGTTGGGTTTGCTTGAGCCGCAGTACCAGCCATTTATCCATCGCATTATCAAGAGATAAATCGGCAAGACCGGTGATTTTTTGAGGTGAAAAACCATGCAGATTCGCATACATGACAAAGTATTTGTAGCTATTCCATAAAATTCCCAAATTACGCTGCACCTCTTCTTTTATACCTTCTTCATCAATGTTTAAGTTTTCCCCAGCCATAACTGGGCTAGCCATAAAATAAAGCCGTAAGGCATCGCCACCATAGGTTTCGATAACTTTTTTAGGATCAGGGTAATTACCATAGGATTTACTCATCTTCCGGCCATCAGTCCCCTTAATTACCCCCGTAGTAACTACATTTTTAAAAGCTTGCTTGCCAAACAAAGCATTGGAAACCACATGCATCACATAAAACCAAGCTCTGGTTTGAGGCAAATATTCGATAATAAAATCGGCCGGGAAACTTTTGTCAAATTTTTCTTTGTTTTCAAAAGGATAGTGGACTTGCCCATATGGCATCGATCCAGATTCCATCCAACAATCCAAAACTTCCGGAATCCGCTTCATGGTTCCGTCACAGGCATCGCAAGCAAAAGTAAACTCATCAATGTATGGCCTATGTAAATCGCTAACTTTTTTACCGGAAAGTTTTTCGATCTCAGCAATAGAACCTAGAACTTTTAGCTTTTGGCACTTATTACATTTCCAAACCGGCATAGGAGTGGCCCAGTAACGGTTTCGACTAATACACCAATCTGGGGCTGATTCAATGCCTTTTTTAAACCGACCATATTTAAGGTGTTTGGGAAACCAGTTAATGTTTTCATTGGATTTAAAAAGTTGTTCTTTTAGGTCTTTTACATTAATAAACCAAGCTTCTTGTGGAGCATAATAAAGCCTGGTGGCACAACGCCAACAAACTGCCACACTATGCGCGTGCTGGTCAATTCGGTAAATTAAACCCCGTTTCGCTAAATCTTCATCCACTACCTTATTGGCTTTAAGATAATACAAACCTTTAAAAAGTGGATGGTCTAAAGTAATATGGCCTTCACCATCTACATGCTCCAGTAGCCAGATATTTTGCTCACTCATAACTTTAAAGTCATCTTCTCCGTATACAGCTAAGGTTACTACGCCAGTGCCTTCGTCAGTAGTTACAAAATCGCCGGCAATAATTTCCCAAGCCCTTTTACCTTCTGGAACCGGAAAATCATATAACGGCTCATATGTTTGACCCAAAAGCTTCTGGCCACCAAACTCTTCAACTATCTCATAGCCTTTATCCAAAATTTTCAAAGTGTCTTTAGCTAAAATATAAAATTCGTTATTTTGTTTAACTTTGACATAAGTAAATTCGGGATTAATCGCCAAAGCCGTAGTCACGATTTTATTCCAAGGTGTAGTTGACCAAGCCAAAATATAGGTTTTGTCTAAACCAACTAATTTAAATTTATAAACAGTTGAATCTTCAGTAAGGTCTTTATAGCTGTTATCCATAGCCACTTCAAAATTGGAAACCGGCGTACCGCAGCGGGGACAATACAAAGAAATACGTTTACCTTGGTAAATCAAACCTTTATCGTAAATAGTTTTAAAAACCCACATCACCGATTCCATAAATTTCATATCCATAGTTCGATAAGCATGGTCCATATCTACCCAACGGCCAATCCGGTCAATATACCATTTCCACTCTGAAGAAGTTTGTGACACATAGGAATAACAGGTTTTGGTAAATGTATCTAAACCAATTTTTTCCACATCTCGCCTGGAAGCAATCCCTAACTCACCTTCAACTTTGTGTTCAATGGGCATACCATGACAATCCCAACCCCAAATCCGCTCTACGCGGCGACCTTTCATAGTTTGATACCGCGGAATTAAATCCTTAGCTATAGAAGGCAGTAAACTACCATAGTGAGGCATACCGGTCACAAAAGGCGGCCCATCGTAAAAAATGTAAGGCTTATCTTCTGGTCTGCTTTGGACACTTTTTTCAAAAATCTTCTGATCCTGCCAAAATTTTAGAATCTTTTCAGTCAGCTCTCCGAAATTTGCTTGGCTGGAAACTTCTGAATAAGAATTTTGCTTGTTTTTCATAGATTTTATTGTAACAAAATTACTAGCGTATAAAAAAAGACGCTTGCGCGCCTTTAGCTAAGCTACTAATTTTTAGCGCTTAGCTTTTATTTAATAATAATTATTTGATTTAGCATGGGCAAAATTATAAACCAAAATAATTCGAATCTCAAATTAAATAATAGTTATAAACTGCCAAAATCGTACTAACTAGCAAAAATTCAACTAAAGCAATCATAATTCCCATAGCTGCAATATGGCCATCAGCAATAATTTCACTAGTTAAGATCATTTTATTGCTTTGGTATTTTTTAAGTTTCCGACCTAGTTTTTGAACACCCTGCTCATTAAACATCAAGTACAAACTAATACCGCAAGCCGAAATAATACTAAAGAAGCTAAAAAATCTGGAATTAAAGACAAGCTGTTCAACTAAATCAAGTTGGTTTTTTTGCAAATAAAGATCAATCAGTCTTGGCATTACTAACAGCTGAATAATTGCCAAAATAATAGTTGTAAACAACATGATTATAGCCACTAAATGCTGCTGTTTTTTAATTACTAAAAGAGCATCTTCTTTCCGGATATAAACCGGATATAAGGCGTGTAAAATAGTTCTTTGTTTTGCCATACTATAAATCTTATTGTAATAAAATAATAACAACAGTTATCAATACTAAAACCATAGAAGCAAAGTAAATCCACAACATTGTATTGACTGCAAAAACCCGTTCTCTTTTATACTCTTGATGTAAAAAACTAAGTGGATTTTTGGCAAACGAGGCCTCATTGTCACTACTTTTTTCTAAAAAAGCATCTTTAACTGGTTTTAGATCTCTTTCTCCGACTGCAATCATTTCTTTAATAGTTTGTTTTTTTTGCATCAGCTCTACCTGTTTCTGAGAAATTGCTTGCAGATAAATCCCTTTATGGGGCGCGAATGGTTTTGGTTCAATTATCTGACCATAACAAACTTGATTTTTACTGTTTTTATATTTAACAATTGAACCTTCTAATGTATCAGCTGTTAAAGTAATTACTTTGTCAGTTTTACTCATCAAATGCTGGGCAAAAATATCACCATTATCCCAAAATAACGGTAGGGCCACTAAACCAATTAGCTGCTTTTCGACAGATAAACCGGTAAGTGAAGCCGCAGTCCGAGGGATTCGATAGTGCGGATGGTTATATATATTTGTTTTTTCACCAAGAAGACTTCCCACACCTAAAATACCACCAGTAGTAGCAATATTGGCAGACATATCTTTAAGTATAGTCAAAAGTCTGGAAAATGCAAAATTATGTTACTATTTTTTCTGCCGTAAAAAGGCTGGGATTTCAAAAGGATCATCATCATCAATCAAATCTGTTTCCATCTCCTGTTGAGGAGGCAAAGGTTGACTCATTTTTTCAATATCCTGTCTTGGTTCGACTAAGTCGTCGTCTGATTGTAAAGTTGTATCATCATTCACTCCTTGAGCAGAGCCAATGTTTGAACGACTTGGGATTTCCTGAAGATTTTGAGGTCTCACTATTGTGGGGGTCGAAAATCTAGGGAATCGATCACTACCCTCAAATCCCGTAGCAATAACGGTAATTTTAATCTGATCATTAAGAGCCTCGTCAATTGAGGTCCCAAAAATGATATTGGCATCCCCGTCAGCGGTTTTACTGATAATTTCAGCCGCATCATTAACATCTTTCATGGTCAAGTCTTTGCCACCAGAAATATTAAAGAGAATGCCTTTGGCTCCTTGAATAGAAATCTCAAGCAATGGAG
>JAAZOH010000007.1 GCA_012797845.1 Candidatus Beckwithbacteria bacterium | reverse complement strand
ATCTTTATCAAAAATAAAAGTTGCTTCGTATTGCATAGATGTTCCTTTAATAACAATAATTAGGCTTATTTTAAACTAAATTTTGCCCAAGCGAAATAACCTTTGAATTATAACATTACATTGAGGAGAAACAAGGAGAAAATGAAAAGGTTTAAATCTTCTGCCAATCTAAAATCAGTTGCCAAGTTTTTGTATCAAACACAAAATAGCTACCAAGGCTTTTTTGATCTTCCGTTTGAGTAATCGAAATGTTTTTGATAAAGCATTTTAAAAGCGCGCCTACTCCCCCATGAGAAGAAATTAACATATTTTGATCTGGATGTTTTTGGGTTATTTGTTTAACAGCTTTGACAATCCGAGCTTGTGCATCAATAGCTCTTTCCCAACCCAAAATACTTTGATTAGGTCTGTCAAAAAACTGTTTAACTGTTGTTTGAAATTGTTCTGGTACTAAATAACCAGTAGCACTACGATCAATTTCACCTAAGTCTTGTAAATATTTAATCTCTAAATTTAAGACACTGGCAATAATTTGAGCTGTAGTTTTGGCTTTGACTTCACAACTTGAATAGATAAAGTTGATTTCTTTTAAAAAATCATTTTGACAAAATAGTTCAACCCGCTTTTTACCTTCATCTAATATATCCCAATCTGGAATAGGAATATGAGAATCAATAATTACTTCGGGATGAGTTAAGAAGTATATCTTAGCCATTTAACTAATTGCTCTTTTAAAACATGCGCCAGCTAAATCAAGCTTAAAAGTTAAAGGAAAACCAAAACTGACCCCGAGCTTGTCGAGGGGGAATTTTGGAAGGTGTTCCTAACTTTTAAGCGCAGTTATTTACTGGCAATGTTTTAACGAGCTGTCTTTTCTTTTTTATCCTATTTTTTATTTGGACAAGCAAAGAAAAAATAGGAATAATCTTAACAGATCAAAGATGAGTTTTATTTCCCAATCGCAAATTTTTACCCCGCTAATTTTGCTTCTGAAAGTAGAGGCAGTATGCCCTTTTTCAGAAAGAAATTTGTGGGGCCACTACTTCCCTATGGCAAACTCTATAACGTCTCCATCGACAACGATATAATCCCGACCTTCTTGCCTTACTTTCCCTTGCTCCCGGCAAGTCTTCCAGCCACCCAGCTCTACAAAATTTTGCCAGGGAACGACATGGGCTTTGATAAATTTTTTGGCAAAATCGGTATGGATAACGGCTGAAGCTCCAACCGCTGAAGTGCCTTTAGTAATCGTCCAAGCCCGGGCTTCAATTTCACCAGCAGTTAAGAAACTGATTAAATCCAACACCCTGTAACTAAGTCTAGCCATCTGCTCAATCCCCGATTGTTCTAGGGATAATTCGGCCAAATACTCTTTTTGTTCAGTTTCTGATAATTGGGCCAATTCTGCTTCCAATTTTGCGCTGATAAAAACTGTCCGGTCAGCAGGTAAACCGTATTTAGTAGGATCTTTTTTTTCGGGTTTTTTCAAGTCAGCTTCAGCTAGGTTGATGGCAAAAATCTCGGGTTTAATAGTTAGTAAACATAGGGGTTTTATAAGCTCTATTTCTTCATCATTAAAGCTAGTAGTATTTAACATCTCTCCTTTATTTAATATTTCTTCTACTTTTTTTAAAACCTGCTCTTTTTGCTTCTTTTCCTCCTGGCTTCTGCTCTTACTTTCCTGAGCTCTTTTGACCGTTTCCATATCTTTCAATATGAGCTCTGTCCTGACCGTTTGCAGATCTTCAATCGGATCCAGCTTGCCGGTAATTACCACATCACTATCGGTAAATGCCCGCAGCACATGGCAAATAAGATCTGCTTCTCTGATATTGGCCAAAAACTTGTTACCCAAACCTTCACCCTGAGAAGCTCCTGCCACCAGTCCGGCAATATCTACAAATTCAATCGTGGCATAGCGCCGCGGGACGCTATTGGGAGTTAGTTTAAGCTGGGTTTCCACAGTTTGAGCCAGGCTATCAACCCGCTCATCCTTAACCTCAACAATGCCCACATTGGGCTCAATGGTGGCAAAGGGATAATTGGCTGCCAAAGCCTGCTGCTTTTTAAGTAAGGCGTTAAAGAGTGTGGACTTACCTACATTTGGTAATCCGACAATTCCGACAGATAGTGACATATGAAGAGTATTGTAGCAAAAGCTACCTAATATTAAACTTTAAACAGGCACCATCAAAGCAAATCCCTCGGCTTGCCTACCTTCACGAACTAGCTGGCTAATATAGTTTTGAATCCTTTCTAAAGCGCTTTTTCTGCTTTTTATAGCTTGAGGATTTCGAAACTTATGCAACAATGCTTGGAATTTTCCGGCTCCTTCAGGTGCTGTAATATTAAATAGTTCCACTTCATCAGTTACAGGATTTGATTTGATTTCATAACATTCAATCTTACCTTCTTCATCTTCCCAAATAAGATCAACTGCGTGTAGAGTATCTTGTTCTACTGTTGGCAATTTAAAAGTGCCTTGTCCTTTTTTTTGCTCATACAAGTACAAATAGGCTCGTAAAGCAGCCAATATTCCTATAGGAAAATTCTCCATAGCTCGACCTTGATAAGCTTTTTTAAGATCATAGTTTTTAAAAATATTAACAAATAATCCTTCCAATTCATCTTGGCCAAGGTCAAATTGTTGGTGTATTTTGATGAAAAAATCAGCAAATTCAATATTAGCTTTTGCTCCTAAATTTTCTGTGCTAATTTCTTGTCGTCCACCTTCTCTTTCTAATTTCGGATCAACTGCTTCACATAAACGGTATGTAGAAGTAATAGCTTCTGAAAGCTCCACAATAATAAGCAATTCATTATGACTTATCTCTTCTGGATTAAGTCCTTGTCTTTGTAAAGTTACTCTTGCTTGAGTATATTTTTTTGTTCTCCTTTCCTCAGCTATTCTTTGCTTGGTAGGTAAACTGCTAATATTTTTTTCTTTTGGAGGATTCATTAAAGCTCTGCATAGTTCAATATTCTGACTCAGTTTGTCTACTCCTCTATGTAGAGGTAAATTATTCAAACCAGCTAAAACTGCATCGCATAAATTAGACACTTGCCTATGCAACATAGCTGTTTCTGGCGAGTGGCCAGCACTAGTTGCTGTTTGAAAAGCAGGTAAAGTAAATGCGGTTTCAGCTACCATATAATTACTTTAACATGTATTTTTTATTTTTCGCAAAAAACCACCATTATTGTAGTAAAACAAATTAAGAAGCAAGTTTGTCTTAAAACATAATTTACAAATTCACCGGTTTAGCCGCTTTTTCTCCCAGTTTTTGTGAAGCCAGCAAGGCAAGACCGATCATCAATCCAGACAGCAGAAAAACCGCATTAATTGAACGTTCAGCAATCACCCCAGCCAGGAGTGGTCCAATGATTTGTCCTAAAGATGAATACGACTGGTTGATCCCCATAATCCCACCCTGATCCTCTGCTCTAGTACCTTCAGAAAGCAGTGAGCTAGTGACTGCCAGCAAGGGCGCACTCACTATAGAATAAAAAACAATCACAATTAAAAAAGGAATCAAACTATGAGTCAGACCCAAAAGACCCATAACAATGGTGCATAATAGTAATGAAACTTGGAGGATCAGTTTTTTATTACTCACCTTATCTAGCAAAACTCTAATTCCAACTCCTTGGACAATAATGCTAGTTAGGCCAATCAGGCTAAAAATCAGGCCAATAGTGGTAGTATCAAGTTTTAGCTCATCCACAGTAAACGATTGAAAACCAATCACCCAACTGTTTTGAGCAATAGTTGCCAAAAAGCTAACCAGCAAAACAGTACCAATAACCGGAGCAGATAAGGTTTTGATCATAGCTTTAAAATTGAAAAGTGGCTCACGGCTGGCTTTACCCTGATTAGTATTGGTTTCGGTCAAAAAGGCTAGGCCTAGTAAAACTCCAAGCAAGGCTAGTCCAGCTGCAAACCAAAACGGGGCCGATAAACTGATTTTGCTCATAAAACCGCCAATAGCTGGCCCTAATAAAAATCCCACCCCAAACGAGGCTCCTAAAATTCCATAAGCTTTGGTCCGTTCTTTACCTTCTTGGGTGCTATCAGCAATCACAGCTTGAGCAACTGAATAGTTGCCACCTGTTACCCCATCTAAGATCCTGGATAAAAATAGCATGGTGATATTTTCTGACATAGCAAATAAAACCAAAGACAAACTACTTCCCAGCAAGCTAATGAGTAGCAATGGTTTGCGACCATAGCGGTCAGATAGCCGGCCAATAATTGGAGTTGCTAAAAACTGAGCCAAAGAAAATGAGGTAATCAGCCAGGACAGTTGCAGCGGCCCTACTCCAAAACGCTCAGCAAATGGATACAAAAGTGGAATAATTGTCCCGTAGCTGATCGAGTTGACCAGCATAACAACAGATAGAAAAATAAGAGCTTTACTGTTTTTCATAATTTTGAGCCGAAAAGATAATTGTACTACTTTTTGAGATTTATATAACAAGGGATAATTGCAATTTACAAAGTGTACAAGCAATTTATGAAGACAAGATGAGTTTTATTTTTTTACTCTTCAAACTCAAACAATTCGTCAATTGAAGTTTTAAGAGCTTCCGCTACTTCATGTGCCAATTTGAGTGATGGATTGTACTTACCTTGCTCTAAAAAAACTATGGTTTCCCGCCGCACTCCCACGGCTTCAGCTAAGGCTTCTTGAGTCAGATTGTATTTAGCTCGAAATTCTTTAATCCGGGTTTTCATATTATTCGACATCTCCTTTACGATTGAGCCAAATTTGGAAACCAACTCCAGTCAGGCTCATAGCAGATAGTAAAATTCCTAAAATTTGATTAATAGTAAATTGAGCCAGATTCAGTTCATCAATCCAAAATAAAATAGCAAGCAGTATGTAGGTAATAGTCCAAGAATAGGTCAAACCTTGACGGCTGATTTTAAGACTTCGTTCATCTTTAATTATTTTCCCTTTATTTTTAACCCAAGAGATAGTTGAAATTAAGATTAAGATAAACCCAATATTACAAATCGTTAGAGCACTTGTTTCATTTAAACCAGTAAAAAAACGCAACACAAGGCCGAGAAAAAGGAAAATTGTTCCAATAGCTATTCGAGTAAGATATGCTTTTTTCGTAATTATTTTCTCCATACACTCTCCTTTTTATAAATTTTTATCTTTTAAAACCAGATTAGAAATTGACTTAGCTAAAACCCCAGCTGTCAAAGCTATTACTAAAAACCAATCTACCTGAGGAGCTTGTTGCAAACTACTTACAATCAATTGATATAAAATCCCAATAATTAAAGCTCCCATCATTATCCAAGCTGCATTACGTTCTGCTAAAGCTTCAATCTTGTTTTCTCGCTCATCACTGGCAGAAACTTTAATCATAACTGGAATCAGGTCAATCAGTAGGAATAACAACCAGAGAATAGTCCCAATTAGGCGGATTTGATCCGACCAAACTGGTAGAGACTGAAATACAACAAAAGGCACAGTTACTGCAGCCATATAAACCCAAGCCTGCCAGGTTTTAGGGCTCACTCCCCAACCACCATATTTACGGCGTTGAAACCATTGTGTTTTAGCAATCATAACTTATGTCATTTCGAGCTTGTCGAGAAATCTTATAAAATAAATTCTTTTCAAACCCGAACTAACAGTTTTAAAGTTAATTATTTATAACTATTTGTTAGAAATATATAACATTTAATGTAAATTGTCAAATTAACAAAATTTAAGAGAGGTTAAAAAAGAAAAAAAGCCCATTACGGGCTCTAAGAAGTCTGGTTTCTGTGTGGTAACAAGCCACTTAATGAAGGCTAGCGCGACGTAAACCCTCTACTTGTTCTACTGCTCGCTTTAATGTTTCTTGTAAAGCTTGAGTTCGTTTATACAGCCAAATTCGTTGACCTGCATTTTTGACTTTAGCTAAGTTTGCTTGTAGTTTCTTAATTTCATTAAGTTCTAGTTGGATCGCTTTAATAAGATTTGTTTGTGTCATAAATATCTACCTCCTTTCTTATAAGGATATTTTGTGGTTATTTTTTAAAAAACAGAAACCACGTTTAAAGGAGCAATCTTGCTTAGTATAGCAAACACGAATGAAGATTAGATGAAGAATTGTACTCAAGCTTTTAGTAGTACAAAATGCTAGCATAGCTAGTACCAGCCACATTGGGCTGATTATATAACTCACCAGAATTTGTGTTTTGCAGTACTCTGCTTTGACTCGCTCCTAAGCTATCCATAAGACTAACTAAGGTAACAATGCATACTGGACTATCAAGATAGCGGTTATCAAGGCTCATGAGCTCATTGTAGTTTTTTTGTTTGATTAATCTAAGGGTCAGCTGGTCATTGGCAGCAGCATGAGCACTGTCTAAATTGTGCGAGAAATCAACTGAAGCCACAACTACTGTTTTTTGATTTGTTACTAAAGCTAAATTAGCTATCAAATTTTCTAGTTCTTCTTTTGATAAAGTAGCGCTCAAAACTATCGGCACAACTTTAGCTTTTGGTAAAAAAGTGGCAATATAAGGCATGAGTCCTGACACTGAATGTTCATTATCAATCACAGTTTCGTCAGGAGTCACAACTTCATTTTTAGTTAATTTTTCAATGATTGCTATGTCTGGCTCCACTTGCCCAACCGGACTTTGCCAGGCACAAGCACTGGTTAAAATTTTACTTTCACCTGTTTCATAATGATTGGGACCCAATAAAATCACTGTCTCAATATCTTGCCCACCTAAAATTTGAAAAAACTCAGCTAAAATCTGACTAGCCAATAAATGATGAGGAATAATCCCTCCTCTTATATTGCTTAATACACTAGCTTGTTCTCTCGATTTATTGGCTTTAATTCCCTCAAAAAAAAGTTGGGGCTCAAAAAAACGGACTTGGTGCACGCAAGTAATTTCCTGTTTACTTTGACTTGCACCCTGGACTGCTGGTTGAACAAGTGGATGAGGTTTAAGACTTAGATATAAGGCAAATAAAAAAACCGGAAGAATGCTAAAAACTCTCAACCGCTGTAATTTCATAAGTGATCATATAGCTAGATATTGTTATCCGAATTTTCTTCTTCTTTCTGTTCTTCTTTTTCTTCGTGTTCGAAAAAGACTGCTTTACGAGCTCGGTGTTTTTTGTGTTTTAAGATATAAGCCCCAACAATACTAACTATTCCTAGAAAAGTTAAAATTCCGGCAATCATTTTTTTTGAGAGCTGAACTGGCATTTTAAAGTTTTCCCAATCCTTGAGTTTGATAAGAGCGGCTTTACTAAGATCAACTTTAGACTCAGCGGCAATGGTAATGATTTCTGAGCTAGTTCGGGCATTGATTTCTGGCGCATACATTAAAGATGCTGTAGCCGGTGGAGTTAAAAATTCTCCAGCACTGACCGCTCTTGCCTGATAAGTATAGGTTGTAGTCCCTGACCTGACGTGGTAAAGCGATAAGATCATGCCATTTTGAGTCACTTCTTTGCCAGCATAGTAGCTATCCTGACTGCGTTCTTGGTTTTTAAAGTTTTCATTGATAGGAATCAAACCGGCTGGCAACTGATCTTCAATGACTCCATAATATTCTTCTCCTGCCAAACCTGATAGCTCTAATTTAACAGTCACGACATCTCCAACTGCCAAATTGTATTGTGACCCTTTCTGATTTTCATAGCTTCGAGTCAGTGTCAGACTATTGCTGCGAGCCTGAGTTTTAGGATCAGTATGGAATTCTTTATACACAATGGTGCTATAGAGTTGGCCACTTCCATTTTGAACTATGGCTAAATCAGAGCCGCCTTTTTTGATAGCTGCCAAATCCAGCTCTATGTCCGGAATAGTTTGACTTGGACTGCTAACTTGGCCAGAACTTAAAGTTTTGCCATCTAAGTTTATTTGATATGTATAGTTTGGTGTAAGCTCATTGCTAGTTTGTGCTGCCATCATCACCGCTTCAATAACTTGATTGGTAGCAAAGGTGTTGGACCAGTAATAATTATGTCGTCGTCTGGCTAAGTAGCGTAATCCTTTTTTAATTAGATCCTGATCTCCATTTGCCTGGATCAGTGCTTTTATAGCTAAGGCTGTTGAAGCATCCGTTGAAGCAAAATATTTTTTAGAGCCTGCTTGCCAAAAAACCTCTTCTCCTTGAGTTTGAGCCATCTGCTCTAAAGCTTTAGTTGCTTTGGCATTAGGCTCATTATAATTTTCATAAGCCATAACTGCTAAAGCTAGTATGTCTGGGGTCATATTTTTAAAATCAGTTACCACATCTGGAAGATTACCTAAAAGGCTATTGCCATAAAACTTAGCACTTTGCTCGGTCAGGTCAGTAGGCTTAGAGTCCGAAGCAAAATAAGACTTGGCATTTTCGATCATGCTTGGTTCGACCGTAATCCCAGCTTTCTGGGCAGCCAATAAGTGTTCAACTACATAAGCTGAGATAAAATAATTGGAACTATCGTTGTGCCACCATCCCCAACCACCATCATTATGCTGGTAATCTTGCAAGCGTTTCAGCCCCTGCTCCAGTGTTTTATCAATCATGGTTCTTTTTTTCTCCAAAGTGCTGGCAAAAATATCTGGGTACGTTTTAGCCACAATCGCTGGTACGATTGAGGAGGTAGTTTGTTCACTGCAACCATAAGGGTAATGCAGCAGATATTCCATTGCTGTAGGCAACATCCCAATAAGACTAGGTGATAAAGAAACAGTCACCGAGCTTAAACTTTGATCAAGATCATCATCTAGAGACAGCGTAAAATTACTATTCCCCTGACCTACCTGACCTCTGGTATCTAAAAAGCCATAACGCCAGATAGGTAAAGTTTGTACCACAGTATCTGAGGCTTTGAGATTATCTGGATTCCAGACTGAAAAAGTCAATTTTGATTCTGGAGTAATCTGTTGTGGAATCAGATCCCAAGCCAGTTTTTTACTTTCATTAGCTTTCAGCAAAATACCAGAGTAAGTTGCATTTTTAACAGTTCCAGCATCAAATTCTAAATCGACCATAAACTTTTGTTCATTTTCGGTAAAGTTTTGTACTAAAGCATAGACCATAGCTTTGTCTCCAACTCGTAAAATATTAGGTAAGGCCGGTCTGACAATCACTTCTTTACTGACTATTAGTTCTTGTGTATTTTGGCCAACTTGTGTAGCCTGAGTTGCTCCGACCGCAGCTACGACCCAAGTAGTCAAATTATCAGGTAGTTTGAAACTGACACTGGCTCGACCACTCTCATCTGTTTGCACAGTTGGATTCCAATAGGCTGTATCTTTAAAGACCGACCTGGCTTCACCTTTTTGGTTATGAACCCAAACCCCATCAGCAAAATAAGTCTGATAATGATCAACGCTGAGGTTATAAACCTGAATTTGATCACGAATAAATTCAATTGATCTAACAGTTTCTTCTTTTCCTGTATTGCTAAGTAATTTACTCCCAGTTTGCAAATAAGAGGCTTCCTGCCAAGTTCCATTGATAAAAAGTTTATGATTGGGAGTTACCTTTAAATGGTTATTGACTAGCAAGTAGCCGGTTTCGGTCACATGGTGAATCCCGCTGACTTGAGCTTTTACCAGATTGTGATCATTCTCACTAGTTCTGGTTAAAATCCAATCATCAGTCTTAATATCTTCAATTGGTTTTTCTGTCCCATCTGCCATCAGTACTCTAGTCCCAGCCCCAAAACAGCCTCCACCTCTTTCTGCAGTGGAAACATAAATGCCCTGAAGTGAATGGGTTGAGCTGGTAGTTTCATAGCGTTCATGCCAAAAAGTGTCAAAGATACTGCCTAGATTTTCATCAACTAGCTCGAATAAAGCTTTATCTACTGCCCAAACAGTAAGCTCAGTTGAAACCGGACTACCACCGATATCAGTTGTGCTGAGATTGAGATTGACGGTATCACCAGGACCATAGCGATCTTGGTCAGGAGTCACTGTAACCAGCAGCTGTTTACTCCGAGTCGAAACCACTAGTTTGGTCGAGTTTTGGTCTAGAGCTTCATCTGAAAAACTGGAAGCCGAAGCAAAGATATTAGGCATATCACTATCTTGCAATGGCAAAGTTACTACCCCACTCTCTCCTTTAAGTGAAACTACTTGATAGCGGTGCACATAATCTCTCTCAAGTGAGAGAAAAACATCTCTGTTAGGAATACTGGAGGAAATAGTTAGCTGAGCTGTCTCTGAAGGAAGATAGTTTTCTTTGTCAGCTAAAATTGAAATTTTGTTAAAATTATCTCCATAAGAAACAAAACGGTCTTGCTCTGACACATAAGCATAAAAGGTTTTATAAACGGTATTGCCTCGGTCATCTTTACCTGAAACCTTAAATTCATATGAGCCAACTTTACTAGGAGTCATAACTAGCTCTGCTTCCCCATTACTATTAGTTTTAGTAGTAATCGGATCCAGGTTTTCAGTTTCTTTGCGATAAGATGGAAATTTTTCACCATCGACATTGTAGGAAATCCACCAATTACGTTTAATCGTACTATTAAGCGTAATGTTTGCAAGATTAGCTCCAGATTTATTGGGTTTTAAAACAATAGGAATAGATAAGGGTTTCCCTAAAGCAATAGCTACATCTGAGCGTTGTCTATAGATATTAAATTCTCCTTTGCGTACTAAAATATTGTGTTGGGCTACCGCCGGATCTCCGGAAGCATTGGTATATTCTGCCCGAATTGAGATGACCTGACTTTTTTCTCGGCCATACGTTTGGGCATTTAACTCAATCTCGGCTACTCCATCAGCATTTAAAGTGACTACTCCACCATCTACATTATCCCCATACCAAGAACCATAGCGGAAATCATCACTAAACTGACCAGCATATTCGTTGTAATAGCTATATTCCCAATAATCAGCGGTTCTAATCGTATATTTTACCTTTTCACCAGCCAATGGCTGTCCAGAAAAATAACTACCAGAAATAGCAAAACTGCTTTTATCTCCAGCAATTAATTCTTGTTTTGGAGTTGAAACAGATAGACTATATTCTGGTTTACGAAAATATTGCACATCAAACCAAGCAGTAGAGGTATTAGTAGCGGCAGTTGAAATAGTCAGGTGATAAGATCCTATTTTGGCATTTTCTGGTAAGGTAAACTGACCATCAATAGAACCTTGGGCGCTAATGCCAATTTGTTTTTCAAAGATCAAAGCATCATCTCCCCAATCATCATAGAGCTTGACTGTAGCTATACCACTCGGCACAGTGTAAGAGGCATCATCGTCATCTCGGATAACTGACTTGAAAAAGATGGTGTCGCCAGGTCTGTATAAAGGCCGATCAACAAAGGTAAAGTAAGTGTTTACTTGAGACTTAGGAGCAAATTGTTTCCATGAGCTACTGTAATAGGCATTGAGATTATGAAGATTGATAGGAACCACTGCCAAACTTCCGCCTGATCGAACTACTGCAATATCAACATCTGTTCCAGTTGGGGTTTGAGCAATACCTTCACTAGAAATAGTTGCTTCAGCTATTTGTCTCACTTCACCTTGAAGATTGTAGATTGTCACTTCTCCACTACTAATACTTCGTCTGCTACTAAAATCTTGTCCCCAAAATAGCAGCTCATTATTGCCCTCTTTAGTCAAAACTCCAAATTTAGACCGGACAATAAAGCCACTTACCACTTCTGAACCATTGCTAATTTTTACCAGCCAAATACCTGATTCTTCTAGCGGTAATAGGATTTTACTAGATTCAGCATTTTTAACAATTTCGTAATCAAACTGTTTGACTAGCTCACCATCTCCTGGATCAATATTGGGATTGACCTGTTTGCTCTGGTAATCAGAAACCGTGTAATTAAGATAGTGCAGCAATTTATCTATGTCACTTTGATACAAGCTAACTTTAACTTGGCCAGCATAAGAATAACTATTGATTTTAATTTCTGGCTCATCTACTGAAGATAAGGCAATTAACCCGCCGCCGCCAAGCGTATTATCATAGTTCATAATTTGCAAAGCCGGCGTACTCTGTCCTAAAACCTGAGGTGTTTGTCCAGAATTAACAGCATTCTGAGCTGTGTATTTGTTTACTTGAGAAGGTGTAAACATCCAATTGGTAAGAATAACAGCTGGAATTAAGAGAGTAACAAAAAGAGCTAATTGAAGCCGAAATTTTCGGTGAAGCTGGGCAAGGTGGTCACTTTGCATACTATGATTAAGTATAGTAAGAAAAGTAAAAGCAAATAAAGTAGGAATTTAAACTAATTTAATCTTATTTGACAATTACTTTCCCTTCTTCATCTTTAATCTCTAAATCTTGAGTGGCTAGTGTATTCCTAATCTGATCAGCTTTACTCCAATCTTTTTGCTCTCGAGCTACTTCCCGCTCATCTAGGGTATTAATCACATCAGAAGGCAGTTTTTTTTCTGAAACAATTGTAATTTTTGACATTTTGCCTTTATATTTAAATTTAATCTTCTTTTTTTTAGTTCTTTCTAAAAATTTTAATCCTAATACCTCATCCCAATTTAGTAATAAATTATATTTCTTCTCATTATCTACACTATTATCGCTTATTAACTTCCAAATTGTTGCTAATAATTCTGGAGTATTAAGATCATTTTCTAAATTATTTTTAAATTGGATATTATATTCTGATTCAACCTCTTTACGAATACTTTTATATTTAAATTCAAGTATTTTTTTAATTAACCTTTCATATGTAATTCTAGCGTTTTCCAAACTCTCCCAGGTAAAATTTAGAGGCTGACGATAATGACCTGTTAAATAAAAATAGCGTAAGTGTTCGGGCTTAAAACCTTTTTTTTCTAGATCTGTCAAAATATAAGCATTACCCAAGCTCTTGCCCATCCGTCCCCCATCAACTTGTAAAAAGGCTCCATGCATCCAGTATTTTACAAATGGTTTTTTACCGGTAGCACACTCGGATTGAGCTACTTCATTGGGGTGATGAGTGCTACGTAAATCTTCCCCGCCAATATGGATATCAAATTGATCGCCCAAATGTTTTCGACTCATGGCACTACATTCAATGTGCCAGCCAGGAAATCCCACTCCCCACGGACTATCCCACTCCATATGACGGCGCGAAGCGACGTCATCCTGAGCCTGGTCAAAGGATCTACCTTTAGGGTAAGAAAATTTCCATAGAGCGAAATCTCGCGGATCTTTTTTCTGGGGATTTGGCTCCACCCGAGCTCCTTCTCTCACCTGATCAATATTGGATAATTCTCCATAAGTATTGCCCTCAGTCTCATATTTACCCACGTCAAAATAAATCCCATCATCAATTCGGTAGGTCATACCTTTAGCTTCAATTATTTTTACCAGCTCGATTTGCTCAGCAATATAGTCAGTAGCTCGGCAAAACTCCTTGGGTTGGGTCAGGTTTAGTTCTTTATATCCTTTTAAAAAGTCATCGATGTAAAACTGGGCAATATCCCAAGCAGTCTTTTTTTCCCGATTTGCTGCTTTTTGGAGTTTGTCTTCGCCAGTATCTGCATCGCCTAAATTATCTCCAGTTAAATGACCTACGTCAGTAATATTCATAATATAGTTTACGTCGTAACCTAAATACTTGAGGGTGCGAACCAGAAGATCTCCCAAAAAATAAGTTCGCCAATTGCCAATACTGACATAGTTATAGACAGTTGGGCCACAGGTATAGACTCCAACATGTGGCGGGTTAATAGGTTGAAAGTCTTCAAGCTGACGAGTTAAGGAATTGTAGATTTTCATAGGTCTATAGTACTTTTATTAATACTGTTTGAAAAGTGATAGTTTACTAACAAAAAACCTCCGTTTCAGGAGGTTTACAAAAATATGTTTTCAAAAAATTCAACAAAAAAACCTCCCCTGTACATAAGAGTTGCAACAACAAAATAATGAAAAATTTTTTGTATTAAACATAAAATTATTATAACAGAACTTTTACTTTTGATTTGCTCTCATCCCATGATTTTCCCCTGTTCACCACTTCGGCTTTGAGCGCTACCAGGTAAACGGATTGCATCGTCTTGCTTCTTTTTCTCTTCAGCTTTTTTCTGCTCTTTTTCCCAAAGTTCTTGTTTTTCTTCCTGATCTCGAGCTACATCTGTTCCTTCTTGCTGTCCAACTTCATAAGCATCAAGTTGTTGTTTCTTTTTGGCCCGATATTCCTCTATATCTTGTTGAATTTTTTGGTAAGCATTACGTTGTTCTTGAGTTCGTTGTTGTTTAAGCTGTACCAATTCCTCATTGCTCATTTGCGAGAGAGGCAAATTCTTATAATCTGAAATTCCATAAAGATCATTGATATATTGCTGACGTTGACCCTGACTCATACCTTGAGCCTTCTGAGACAAATCTTGTTGCTGCTTTTTTTGTTTTTTGGCTTGCGAACCACTAACTTGAGAAATGCCTTCAATTCCCACTTCAGAAGGAACATCACTAACCTCTTTTTCAAACTCATTTAAAAAATCATTAGGCATAGAAAACCTAGAATAACTAGGCTATATCCATGCTAACAAAGCAATCATCTAAACTCAATCAGTTATCTAAGTATTAATAATAAAATAGCGGCAATCAAAGCCATAGTTCGGAATGTAAAAAAGAGCCAAACTACACTTTTATAAAGCTCATCATCAGTTAGCATGATTAGCCCTCCTCACATACATCGTTTGTCTGGCTAAAATTCGTTCCAACCGCTCCTGCCAAGCCTGCAATTCTTTTTCCAATTCTGTAGGTTTATTTTTTTGCTTTTGATGATCTAGCCTATTACGTTTATTCATATGTTACGCATGGCTAGATAGCTTTAGTTTGCTATAATGACAAAATCACACCAAAGCTCACCTAGCTGCGGAGTGTAAAGCAAACCCATGCGCCGTCCAAAGCCAGTGGTTTGCTTTTTTAATTACTTGATAATTTAAGTGGTCTAATGCCAATTTTTGCTAATTGTCTTTTAATTTCATCAATTTGTTCAAGCTCGCTTTGAGTTTGAACTGTTGACCGATCACTTGGCAAAACTGCTTCTCCCTGAGCAATACCAGCTTCTGGCACTGCAGCCTCAACCACTTCAGCTCTTTCTTTACTTATTATGTTTTTTCACCTCCTTTCTATTTTGTCCATCAAAAAACCCATGCGCCGTCCAAAGCTTTTGTCTGATACAATTCTAAAATAGATTAGTATAATTAACAATTCATATCGGATATGAATCAAAACATTCGTCTTAATAAATACTTAGCTGGACTTGGAGTTGCTTCCCGTAGAGCAATTGATCAATTGATTGAGCAAGGCAAGGTTTTAGTTAATGATAAGCAGGCTGTTGTTGGTCAAAAAATTGATCCTAAAACTGATAAAGTCTTAGTTAATGGAAAACCTGTCGATCAACAGCCAGAGCTGGCTTATTTTCTGTTTCATAAACCTAAAGGTATACTTTCAACAACTAAGGACACTCATTTTCGCAAAACAGTTTTGGATATGGTCAAAGTCCCTTATCGCCTTTTTCCAGTTGGCAGGCTAGACAAGGATTCAGAAGGCCTGATACTTTTAACCAATGATGGCGAGCTAGCTTATAAACTGACTCATCCCAAATTTCATGTTCCTAAAACTTATCATGTCACTGTTTTAGGTCGGGTTAATAGCCATGTTTTGCAAAATCTAAAAAGCGGTGTTGATTTAGAAGATGGTAAAACTAAACCAGCTCAAGTCAAAATTCTGTCCCAAATTCCTCACCATACAGTTTTGGAAATTGTTTTATATGAAGGCCGTAAACGGCAAATCAGAAGGATGTGCTCTGTTCTCCATTTACATATTTTACGACTAATTAGAGTTAAAATTGGGAATTTAGAATTAGGAGATATAAAACCTGGGAAATTGAAACGGTTAAGTCAAAAAGAAGTTTATAAATTAACTGAATTTAATAGTGAAAACTAAAGTTTTATTCTTTTAAATACTTTTTTGCTTTCAAACCTTTAATTACTGGATAAAAATCAATACTTTTTAACTCTGGCTTTTCTAGATAATATGTAAGTTCAGAAACCGTAATAAAAGAGTCAGTTAAAGAATCAATAATGTTATGGTTATCAATAGGAAGTTTGAGTTTTTTAAACTCAGCAATAGATTTGAATTTACCAAGATCAAATATAGCATCAGTTGCTTCAATTAGTTGGTAATAATCTATTTTAATTTTGTAAAAAAGTTCAATAATTTGTATAAAGATTAAGCCCCACTCCCTTAAAGTTAATTTAGAGATTGATTTATTTAGCACATTTTTCACGATTAAATTAATGTTCAAAGGCTTGCTTTCTATTATTTTTGCTTCTTTGGTGGAAAAATCAAGCCAACTCTGATCTCTATTTTCTAATGACCTAAAGCATTTTTGCATCATATTCCGTAGATATGATCTATACTTACCT
>JAAZOH010000006.1 GCA_012797845.1 Candidatus Beckwithbacteria bacterium | reverse complement strand
GTTCGGAAGTGGAAGAAAGAAGGCAGTTAGTTAAGCTCGTACTATCGAACCTTAGAGTAGAAGGTAAAAAAGTCCGATTTGACGCTATAAAACCGTTCGACACAATCTTAAATTATGCCGATAGTCAACTCTGGCTCCCCGACTTGGACTCGAACCAAGAACCTACCGCTTAACAGGCGGGCGCTCTACCATTGAGCTATCGGGGAATATTAACTTTTTAAGTTTTTCTCTACCGCTTCCGGATTTAAAATACTTCTCTCTTTCTCTTGCTTCAGACCGATTTAAACATTTCTCAATGTACACTAATTTCCAAGGTTTTTTAGATTTTGTACTTTTATTTTTGCCGACATTATGTTCTTTAACTCTTCTTTCGGGGTCATTTGAAATTCCCTTATACAAACTTAAGTTTTTTGACTTTGAATAGCGTAAAAATAATACATCAATATTATTTTAACAGGCGGGTGCCCTGCCTGCCGGCATGCAGGTCTACCATTGAGCTATCGGGGAATATTTCAAATTCAAAATTAACGAGCTAAACAACAGACAGAATTATATCATTGTAATTTTGGCTTGTCAGTTGGTTTTCCAGCTAAAATTACTCCTAAAAATACAGCTCCCCATCCCCCAAAGTACAAAATTAAAGGCACAAATTTCCTCAGGAAAAATTCAGTTAGCCTACTAAAGCGAACACCTTGAGATCCTTGTTGTAAAACGGTTTGAAGGGTTTGCTGCTCAAGAGGATCAACAATGTGTTTAATATACTGAAATTGGATTAAAAGCAACAAAAAACCCACAAAAAAAAGTAAGTAAAGCCGACGGGGTTTAATAAATTGTAATGCCAAAGCTAAACAAGCTCCTAGAAAATAGGCAATCGCTTGGCTGTTGTGAAGCCAGGTGAAATAAATAAGATCAAGTAAGCCCTGTTGAAGTTGGGATGAAACCATAAAAGTTTACATCAAACTTGGTTTTGATTTCTTTCATTTTTTAAAATCTCACACCAAGTTTGAGGTGGCAGCATTTTAGTCAAGGAAATCTTGAAGTTTTTTCCTTCGACTGGGATGTTTTAGTTTACGCAGTGCTTTAGCTTCAATTTGCCGAATTCGTTCTCTAGTCACTCCAAATTCACTACCAACTTCTTCCAAGGTCATAGGACGCTTGCCTTCTAAACCAAAGCGCATTTTGAGAACTTTGGCTTCACGATCAGATAAAGCCGAGAGCACTTCCATCAGATTTTCTTTAAGCAGATGGCGGGAGGTCAGCTCATATGGCGACTCTTGAGTATCATCAGCAATAAAATCACCTAAATAGCTGTCTTCATCATCACCAATTGGGGTTTCTAAAGAGGTGGTTTTTTGCGAAATTTTCATAATTTCGCGAACTTTATCTGGGTCAAGATCCATTTCTTTACCTACTTCTTCTGGCGAGGGATCGCGGCCCAAATCCTGCATCAACCGGCGTTGAGTCCGAACTAGTTTATTGATAGTCTCAACCATGTGAACCGGAATGCGGATGGTCCGAGCCTGATCGGCAATAGCTCGAGTAATAGCTTGGCGAATCCACCAAGTAGCATAGGTCGAAAATTTATACCCTCGTTTCCAGTCGTATTTTTCAACCGCTCTAATTAAGCCTTTATTACCTTCTTGGATCAAATCTAAAAAGCTCATACCCCGACCAATGTATTTTTTAGCAATAGAAACTACTAAGCGTAAATTAGCGGTCGTTAAATGAGCTTTGGCTTTTAAATCACCTTCCTCATAACGCCTAGCCAAATCAATTTCTTGCTCACGAGTCAAAAGCGGAATCCGACCAATTTCTTTGAGGTACATCCGCACCGGATCAGCTAGTTTTTTATCAGAAAGGGTAGCTAAAACTTCCAATTCTTTTTCCAAATCAGAAGCTTCCTTTTCCTCATCAGCTTCTTCTTCGGACATAGACTCAAAGACGTCAATTCCCAATTTATAGAGCTTGTCATACAAAACATCTAGCTCATCAATGTGATCCTCTGCCTTGGGAAACATATCCAAAATATTATCTTGAGTCACAAAACCATTCTTTTTACCTTGAGCAATAAGTGGTTTAGTATCAATTTTGGCTTTGGTGGGTTTTTTGGTAGTTTTAGCCATAATTTATTAATTATAACGTCTAAGTCGCACCAAAACATCATTGATTTGGCGCTTTAGCTTATCACGACTTTCTGCCTGAGTTTGTGGGAGTTGGTCGCGCAACCTGCTTAGTCTATCACGAAGACTCAATTTTGCAAGCTGACTACTCAGTTCTTGGATTTTGTTTACCACTTCTTTATCACTGTAATTTGGCAGTTCCAGTAAAAAGCTGGTATCAAATTGAGCTTGCAACTCAGCCGG
>JAAZOH010000005.1 GCA_012797845.1 Candidatus Beckwithbacteria bacterium | reverse complement strand
CTGTTACTACTAGTCTCATAAAATATTGATTCAGGTTTATCCTACCTGAATTTTTTATTTTTAAAACTATGAAACCAGCAACTCACATTGATAATCGTTTGTATTTAGGAAAAACCGATTTACCCCTTCCCAAGATAGATTTAGTTGAGTTGCAGACCAAGTCCTACGAAGATTTTTTGAACCAAGGCATTTCCGAACGTCTTAAAGAAATTTCTCCTATTGATGATTTTACCGGTAAAAACTGGTCCTTATCATTTGGTAACCATACTATTGGCCAACCAAAACTGACTCCTCAACAGGCCAGAGATAAAGGTTTGACTTATGATGCGCCTTTGCGAGTTATGGCTACTCTAGTTAATAAAAAGACTGGCGAAGCCATGGACCAAGAAGTCTTTTTGGGCGATATTCCAGTTATGACTCCAGTTGGTACTTTTGTTATCAACGGTATTGATCGGGCAGTTGTGAGCCAATTGGTTCGAAGCCCTGGTGTTTTCTTTTCTGGCGCTATTGAACCTGTTTCAGGAAAAATGCTGTATCAGGCTGAATTGCGACCACTACGAGGTTCCTGGCTCGAATTTGCGGTTTCCCGTCACAATGTTATTTCTGTCAAAATTGACCGACACCGCAAAATCCCAGCTACCACCTTATTACGTGCTTTGGGACTGGCTACTGATGAATTACTTACTGAAACCTTTTCTGAAGTTGATACTGACAAAGAACATAAATTTATTGAAGCAACACTAGAAAAAGATCCCAGTAAAACTCAAGAAGAAGCCTTGATTGAAATTCATGACAAACTGCGACCTGGTGAACCAGCTGTATTAGACAACGCTAAAGCCTTGGTCCAAAGTATGTTTTTTGATCCTCGCCGTTATGATTTGGGTAAAGTTGGCCGGTATAAACTCAATCGCCGCTTAAGTTTAGAAGTTGAAAATATTCCTGAAAATCACGTACTAACTGTCCAAGATATTATTGCAACTGTAGCCTACTTAATTAAATTACAAAATGGTGATGGTCGAGTTGATGATATTGATCACTTATCTAACCGCCGGATTCGCCGAGTGGGAGAGCTAGTTTCTTCTGTAGCCTTCCGAGTTGGTTTACTGAGACTGGAACGTTCTATTCGCGAGAAAATGAGTTTAGCCAAAGCTGACATGTTAATTACCCCAAGTAGTTTGGTTAACCCCAGACCTATGGTGGCAGCTATTTCAGAATTTTTCCGAAGAAACCGCTTATCAACTATTTTAGATCAAGCTAATCCTTTGGCTGAAATTGACAACCTAAGGCGTTTATCCGTTATGGGTAGTGGTGGAGTAACTAGAGAACGGGCTTCATTTTCCATGCGGGACATTAATCAATCCCAATATAGCCGAATTTGTCCGGTCCGATCTCCAGAAGGTCCCAATATTGGTTTGGTCACTTATCTTTCTTTATACACCAAAGTTAATGACTACGGCTTTTTAGAAGCTCCTTATCGTAAAGTTGTCCCTGAAAAAAATGGTCGCAAAACTAAAATGAAAGTCACTGATGAGGTAGTATATCTTTCACCTGATGAGGAAGAGGAATACTACATTACGCATGCTGAAGTTACTATTGATGATCAGGGTTATTTGGCTGAAGATTGGGTAGGAGCCAGACATCAGGGAGAATTTATCGAAGTTGATGCTGAAACTATCCAATACATGGATGTAGCTTCCCGCCAAGTGGTTGGGACTTCAGCCTCCTTGATTCCTTTCTTGGCTCATGATGAAGCTATCCGGGCTTTGATGGGAACCCATATGCAATGTCAGGCAGTTCCTCTTGTTAGTCCCAGTGCTCCTATTATTGGTACAGGCATGGAAAAAACAGTAGCTACCGCTATGAAACACGTGATTACCAGTGATTTTGATGGCGAAGTTAGTTTTGTTGATGGTGATAGAGTTGATATAGTTTTGAAAAAAGCTGATGCCGAAACCGTAAAAGCTAACCGTTTGGCTTATCCTTTTATCACTAAAATTAAAGATACTACCGTAACCTACGAAGTTTCTAAATTTAAACGTTCTCCTCAAAGTACCTGCTATAGCCAAAGTCCGGCAGTTTTTGCTAATCAAAAAATTACAACTGGTGACGTCATTATTGATGGTCCAGCAGCTGATGGTGGCGAACTGGCTTTAGGTAAGAACTTACTGATTGCTTATGGAGCTTTTGATGGTCTTGGATACGAAGACGCTATCGTCATCTCTGATCGATTAGTTAAAGACGATACACTAAGCTCAATTCACATCAATGAATATACGATTCAAGTTATGGATACCAAACTTGGACCTGAGGAAATTACAGCTGATATTCCCAATGTAGGTGAAGATGATCTGGCCAATCTTGGCGAAGATGGGATTGTAGTAGTTGGTTCCAATGTTGGTTCCAACGATATTTTAGTTGGCAAAATTGCTCCTAAAGGTGAGACTGAATTAACAGCTGAAGAGCGGCTACTGCGAGCTATTTTTGGAGAAAAAGCCCGTGAAGTTCGAGATACTTCTCTGCGCATGCCTCATGGCGAACACGGAACCGTAATTGACGTGCATATTTTAGATCGTGATGAAGGTGATGAGCTAGACCCAGGCGTGATCAAAGAAGTGCGAGTTTTTGTAGCTCAAATGCGTAAGGTGGTAATTGGAGATAAACTGGCTGGTCGACACGGTAATAAAGGGGTTATTTCCAAAATTGTGCCTGAAGCTGATATGCCTCATTTGGAAGATGGGACTCCAGTTGACATCATTATTTCACCGTTGTCAGTGTTGGCTCGTATGAATTTGGGCCAACTCTTAGAAGCTCAGCTAGGTTGGGCAGCTTCTCGCTTAGGTCAAAAATTAGCTTTGCCAGTTTTTGAAAAAATTGACGAGAACTTTATTGAAGAACAAATGACTAAAGCTGGTTTACCTGTTAATGGTAAAGTTCAGCTCTATGATGGTCGCAGTGGTGAGCCATACACTAATAAAACCTCAGTCGGAATTGGATATATCATGAAATTGGTCCACATGGTTGAAGATAAGATGCATGCCCGTTCAACCGGTCCATACTCATTGGTAACCCAACAACCTCTCGGCGGTAAAGCCCAAATGGGAGGTCAGAGATTGGGAGAAATGGAAGTTTGGGCTCTGGAAGCGCATCGAGCTGCTTATGGCTTACAAGAAATGTTGACCATCAAATCTGATGATGTAGTTGGTCGGGCTAAAGCCTTTGAAGCCATTGTTAAGGGTACCGACATGCCGCAATCAACCGTTCCTGAAGCCTTTAAAGTTTTGGTCAAAGAACTAAACAGTTTAAGCTTTAATGTCATTCCTGAAGGAGTTAAAGAAGAGGAAGAGCAAATTGATGATCCAGAACTCGAAGCTACTAAAACCGAAGAGACTTTGCCAGTAGCAGAAAGTGAAAGTAGTGACGATTCCACCGATGACACCAACAATGACAGTTTTGAGGAACAAAGCAGTGAAAATATTGACGATCTAGAACCAAGTGATGAAGAACTTTTAGAGGAGGGAAGTGAGGATTAATAACCTACTTTAAATAAAGCATATGAAAAACATTGTTGATTTCGAAACTTTAACTGTCAAAATTGCTTCCCCGGACGACATTAAGTCATGGTCATATGGCGAAGTAACCAAACCAGAAACTATCAATTACCGGACTTTGAAACCAGAAAAAGATGGCCTTTTTTGTGAACGAATTTTTGGACCCACTAAAGATTGGGAATGTTACTGCGGCAAGTACAAGAGGATCCGCTATCGAGGTATTATCTGTGATAAATGCGGTGTGGAAGTAACTCAATCCCGAGTTCGCCGCGAACGTATGGGTCATATCAAACTGGCTTGTCCAGTGGCTCATATCTGGTTTTTCAAAGGTGTGCCTTCCAAAATTTCCCTACTTTTAGATATTTCTCCTCGAGCTTTAGCTGGAGTAATTTACTTTGCCCGTTATGTAGTTTTAGGGATTGATGAAGAAAAACGTAAACAGGTTTTAACCAATTTAGATACCCAGCTGGAAGAAGTTAAAAAAGAACTGGACGACAAAGCTTCTGAAGAAATCAAAAAAACTGAAACAGAAGGTGATAAACAAATAGAAGACATTAAGAAAAAAGTTAAAACTAAAGATCAACAAAAAATTGCTGTTGAAGAAGCCAAGATTAAGATCAAACGTGATATTGCCCGAATCAAAGAAAATACGGTTAATGAGCAGGAAACTGCTGATGAAGTCTATAAAGCAGTAGCTAATTTGGTCAAACGCATGGAAGTCAAAACTGTTCTGACCGAAGATGAATACCTGAAATTAGTTGATTACCAAGCCGATGGTTTCTTAGAAGTTGGTATGGGAGCTGAAAGCATTTTAGAACTTTTGTCTCGTTTGGATTTGGATAAAGAAGCTGAAAAACTACGTCAAACTACCAGAGAAGCTAAAGGCCAGAAAAAAATTAAAGCTATCAAACACCTTCGGGTAGTTGAAGGTTTACGTAAGGCTGGTATTGATTCCACTTGGATGATCATGCGTAATTTGCCCGTGATTCCACCCGACTTGCGGCCGATGGTACAACTTTCTGGTGGCCGTTTTGCTACTTCTGATTTAAATGATTTATACCGAAGAGTCATTAACCGGAATAACCGACTCAAACACCTAATTAATTTAGGTGCTCCCGAGATCATTTTACGCAATGAAAAACGGATGTTGCAGGAAGCAGTCGACACTTTAATTGATGCCACTCAATCTCGTCAATCAGCTAGACGCCGTGGGACTAAAGAGCTGAAATCACTATCTGAAATGCTAAAAGGTAAACAAGGTCGGTTCCGTCAGAACTTACTAGGGAAACGGGTTGATTACTCAGGTCGAAGTGTTATCGTAGTTGGTCCAGAACTGGCTTTAAACCAGTGTGGCTTACCAAAAGATATGGCTTTGGAAATGTTTAAACCTTATGTCCTACGAGAACTGATTATGCGAGGATTGGCACCAAACGTAAAGAGTGCCAAGCACGTTTTGGAACGCCGCCCACCCGAAGTTTATGATATTTTGGAAGAAATTACTCATAAACATCCTGTTTTACTGAACCGGGCTCCAACGCTACACAAATTGGGTATTCAGGCTTTCTTCCCGGTTTTGATCGAAGGAAATGCTATCAGATTACATCCTTGTGTCTGTTCTGGTTACAATGCTGACTTTGACGGTGACCAAATGGCTGTCCATGTGCCGCTTTCCAAAGATGCACAAAAAGAAGCCAGGAGACAAATGATGCCTCAAAAGAACTTATTAAAACCAGCTGATGGTTCACCTATTACTATTCCTAACAAAAACATGGTTTTAGGTATTTACCTGATTACGGTTTTGGATGAGAGCATTAAGCCTGAAGAAACTATTTACAGTGATAGCCTAGAAGCCAACACTGCTTATCAATTTGGCAGAATTGCTTTGCGTCAAGCTATTAAAGTTCGGGTCGATGGTAAAGTCATAGAAACCACCCTAGGTCGTTTGTGGTTTAATGAAATCTTGCCTGATGACATGGACTTTATCAATGAGACTGTTAATGCTGGTAGACTGAAAACTTTAATCAAAGAAGCCATGCCAGTTTATAAGACTAAAGAAATCATGCATTTGATTGACAGTATTAAAGAATTAGGCTTTAAAGGCGAAACAATGTCAGGAATGTCAGTTGCAGTCAATGACTGTAAGATTATTCCAAACAAAGCTGAAGTCATTGCTGAGGCTAATAAAAAAGCTGAAGAAATTGAAGAAAACTACAAATTAGGTTTGATTACCAAAGAAGAACGCAAACGCTTATCGATTGATCTTTGGCTAAAAACCACTGATGATGTAGCTGAACAAACCTGGAATGCCTTTTCTATTGACAACCCAGTTCGCCAAATGATTGAGTCCGGAGGTACTCGGGCTTCTAAAGATCAGGTTAAACAGTTGGCAGCTATGAGAGGTTTATCAGTTGATCCACTAGGTAAAATCGTGGAACTACCAACCAAATCTAACTTCAGAGAAGGTCTGACTGTGTTTGAATACGTCACCGCAGCTCGGGGTTCCCGAAAAGGCTTAACTGACTCAGCGGTCAAAACTGCTAACGCTGGTTATTTGACCCGTCGTTTAGTTGATGTTTCCCATGACCTTATTGTCCGAATGGAAGATTGCGGGACTTCAGAAAGTTTTGAAATCCGCAATGAAAAAGGTCGGGAAAAATCTTTTGTAGCTCGAATTACTGGTCGGGTAGCCGCTAAAGCTATCAAAAAACCAAATAGCGATACTGTTTTAGTCAAAAAAGATGAAGTTATTACTGATGTTTTGGCTGAAGAAATTGACAAAGCCGGGGTGACTAAAGTTAATGTCTTTTCACCAATTACCTGCCAGGCTCCATTTGGTATTTGCCAAAAATGTTATGGTTGGGATTTTTCAACCAAAAAACTAGTTAATATTGGAGTACCGGTAGGAGTTTTGGCTGCTCAATCAATTGGTGAGCCAGGGACACAGCTAACCATGCGGGTGAAGCATACCGGAGGTGTGGTGATGCAAGATGTGACTCAAGGTTTACCAAGAGTTGAAGAGATTTTTGAGCTAAGAACTCCAAAAGCTTTATCAGCTATTTCTGAAGTAGCTGGTAAGGTTACTGTTGATGAAACTGATCAAGGTTATGAAATTACTGTGACCAATAATAAAGTCAAACCAGTTGAAGAAGCTAAATACACTATTCCTTTAACTAGTACCCTAAAAGTTAAAACCGGCGATTTGATCCCCGTTGGTCAACAACTAGCTTCAGGCTCTTTAGATGTTAAGGAATTGCTACGGATTAAAGGCATGCAAGCTGCTCAGGAATACCTTATTTCCGAATTACAGGCTGTGTATGAATCTCAAGGTATTGCGATCAACGACAAACACTTTGAAGTAATTGTTCGCGAAATGTCGAGCAAAGTCAAAGTTGACAGTACTGGAGACACAGATTTGCTGCCTGGAGAATTGGTTAATCGCCAGAAATTTGAATCTGAAAATGCAGCGGTAATTGCGGCTGGTGGGGAACCAGCTACTGCTCAAGTTTTACTCTTGGGAGTAACTCGAGCAGCTTTGTACACCGACAGCTGGTTGTCTGCCGCTTCGTTCCAAGAGACCAGTAGTGTTTTAACCGATGCTGGGACACTAGGTAAAAAAGATTACTTGATAGGACTGAAAGAAAATGTTATTATTGGCCGTTTGATCCCCACCTCGGAAGAACGAGCTCGGATCAAAGATGGTATAGTATATTCATAAAAGGAAAGACTGATATGCCAACGATAAATCAACTTATCAAAAAACCCAGAACTCGTCGCCCTAATCGGGTTAAAGCTTCGGCTTTGCGCAAGTCATTTAACTCTGCCAAACGTCGAGTTATAGCTACTACTAATCCTCAAAAACGAGGAGTTTGTACTGTAGTTAAAACCATGACTCCAAAAAAACCAAACTCAGCACTACGAAAAGTAGCCAGAGTAAGACTATCTAATAAAATCGAAGTCACCGCCTATATTCAGGGTGAAGGCCATAATTTGGCTGAACACTCGGTAGTATTGGTTCGCGGCGGTCGGGTCAAAGATTTACCAGGTGTGAAGTATCATATTGTTCGAGGTAAATACGATTGTTTGGGGGTTGATGGCCGGATGCAAAGTAGATCTAAATACGGAACCCGTAAAGGTGGTAAAACCAGTAAATCAGAAAATACTGCCGCTGCCGCTTAATTTATTAATTTATACAAAATAACGTATGTCAAGATCAGGAAGAATCAATAAGCGTTTAGTCGAAGCCGATCCAATTTATGGTAATCGGGTGGTAAGCCGACTCATTAACTACGTCATGAAAGAAGGCAAAAAAACTGTTGCTGCTAAGCAAGTTTATCAAGCTTTAAAACATTTAGGGCAGTCTCAAAAAAGTGATGATCCGGTAGAACTACTACGTCAAGCTTTAGATAATATTAAACCAGTGATGGAAGTCAGATCCCGCCGAGTTGGAGGAGCTGCTTACCAAGTCCCAATGCCTGTTAAGGGTGATCGACGGGAAGCTCTAGCTCTGCGCTGGTTAGTTGATGCAGCTCGAGCAAAGTCAAATAGTGAATACAAAACCTTTGCCCAAAAATTGGCAGCTGAACTAGAGGCAGCGCTTAGAAGCGAAGGTCAGGCAGTGCAGAAGCGAGACAATACTCATAAGGCAGCAGAAGCTAACAAAGCCTTTGCCCACTTCAGGTGGTAAATTGCTCAGACTTTGCGATTATTCACGACTAGTTACTAAATCTGCTACAATTAGCAAGACTGCTGAAGCAGTTTTTCTATTTTAATTATGGCCAATCCAACTACCAAAGACTACAAACGTCACATGCCACTTAATCTCTTGCGAAATATTGGAATTATTGCCCATATTGATGCCGGCAAAACTACCACCACTGAACGAATTCTTTACTACACTGGTAAATCCTACAAGATCGGAGAAGTGCATGAAGGCGAAGCAGTTATGGATTGGATGGAACAAGAGCGGGAGCGAGGTATTACCATTATGTCAGCAGCTACCACCACTTTTTGGACTCCTCAGGTGGTTGAATCATTATTCCCCCAAGAACATCGGATTAATATTATTGACACTCCAGGTCACGTTGACTTTACAGCTGAAGTAGAACGGTCACTACGGGTTTTGGATGGAGGTATTACCGTTTTGGATGCCGAAGAGGGGGTCCAATCCCAGTCTGAAACTGTTTGGCGTCAAGCTGATAAATATAAAGTGCCCCGAATTTGTTTTATCAATAAGATGGATAAATTAGGAGCTGACTTTTTTGCCACCATTGATGATATTAAAGAAAAACTAGGTGCTAAACCAGCTATTTTAGCTATTCCTATTGGCAAAGAAAATACCTTTAAAGGCATTGTGCTTTTACTTGAGAAAAAAACTATTTTTTATGATGAAGAAAGTTTAGGAGCTAAATATACGATTTCTGACGAAATTCCAGCTGATCTTAAAGACCAATTTGAAAGTGAACGCAATAAACTCATCGAATCAATTGCTGAAAATGATGAAGCTTTGCTAGAAAAATATTTAAGCGGAGAAGAAATTAGTCTAAAAGAGCTTAAAGAAGGTTTACGAAAAGCAACGATATCTAATGATTTAGTACCAGTTTTGTGTGGTTCTTCACTACGCAACAAAGGCGTTCAAGTCCTACTTGATGCAGTGATTGATTACCTTCCTAGCCCACTTGATGAACCACCAGTTGAAGGAACTGATCCTAAAGATGAAGCTATTACTTTAAGCCGTGAACCAAAGACTGATGGTCCCTTAACTATTTTAGCGTTTAAAATTCAAACCGATCCTCATGTAGGTAAACTGACTTATGGTCGAGTTTACTCAGGAGTTATCAAATCTGGTAGTTATATTTATAATTCGACTAAAGATAAAAAAGAACGGGTTGGCCGGCTACTTTTAATGCATGCCAATAACCGGGAAGAAATCTCTGAAGCCTATGCTGGAGAGATTGTGGCTATAGTTGGCATGAAAGATACGACTACCGGAGATACACTTTGTGATGAAGAGCACCCAATTGCTTTGGAATCTATTTCTTTCCCAGAACCAGTAATTTCTTTAGCTATTGAACCCAAAACCAAAAATGATCAGGAAAAAATGGGTCTGGCTCTGAAAAAACTGTCTGAAGAAGATCCAACCTTTAAAATTTCCTCCAATGAAGAAACCGGTCAAACCGTGATTGCTGGTATGGGAGAATTACATCTGGAAATTATCGTCGACCGACTAATGAGAGAATTTAATGTCATGGCTAATACCGGCAAACCTCAAGTGGCTTACAAAGAAACTATCAAACAAGAGGCTACGGCTGAAGGAAAATACATCCGTCAATCTGGAGGTCGAGGCCAATATGGTCACTGTTTCCTACGGGTTAGTCCTCGCAAGCGCGGTGAAGGCTATGAATTTAAAGATGAAATTAAAGGTGGAGCTATTCCTAAAGATTTTATTCCAGCTGTGGAAAAAGGAGTCAAAGAAGCTATAGAAAATGGAGTTTTGGCCGGCTATCAACTAGTTGATATAGAAGTAGCAGTGTATGATGGTACCTACCACGAAGTTGACTCATCAGAACTAGCTTTTAAAATTGCTGGTTCTATGGCTTTGCAATCTGCTACCAAAAAAGCTGACCTAGTTTTACTGGAACCAGTCATGAAGTTGGAAGTTTCTACTCCTGAAGAATTTATGGGAGATGTGATTGGTAATTTATCTAGTAAACGGGCTCAGATTTTAGGGACCGCCAACAGAGGTAATGTTCGAATTATTACCGCCCTAGTCCCATTAGCAGAAATGTCTAAGTATGCAACTAACTTGCGATCTATGACTCAGGGTCGGGCTACTTTTGTCTTGTTGCCCAGTCACTATGAAGAAGTACCCAAAAACATTACTGAAGAAATTGTCAGTGCGCGTGGTAAAACTACTAGCAATGAATAGTAGTAGCAACAGATAAATATACTCTTTTAAAAGCGTTTTTATAAGGTATAATAACACTGTCTAAAATTTAGATATTATAAAAATAATTATTTATATTGAAAGGAGCTAGCTATGGCTACATTCACACGAGATAAACCTCACATGAACATTGGGACTATTGGTCACGTGGATCATGGTAAAACTACCTTAACAGCCGCTATTACTACCACTTTGGCTGCCAAAGGGTTAGCAGAGGCAGTGGCTTTTGATAAAATCGATAAAGCTCCTGAGGAAAAAGAACGTGGTATTACCATCTCTATTACTCACGTTGAGTACAACACTGAAAAACGTCACTATGCTCACATTGACTGTCCAGGACACAAAGATTACATCAAAAACATGATTACTGGGGCAGCCCAGATGGATGGTGCTATTTTAGTAGTTGCTGCTACTGATGGTCCAATGCCTCAGACTAAAGAGCATATTCTTTTGGCTCGTCAGGTTAACGTCCCAGCTATCGTAGTTTTCTTAAACAAATGCGATGCTGTTGATGACCCTGAGCTGATTGATTTGGTTGAAGAAGAAGTCCGCGAATTGCTTAAAAAGTATGAATTTCCTGGAGACGAAATTCCAGTTGTTCGTGGCTCAGCTTTAAAAGCTCTGGAAGGTGATGCTAAAGAACAAGAAAACATCATGAAATTGATGCAAGCTGTTGATGATTATATCCCCACTCCAGAACGACCTTTAGATAAGCCTTTCTTGATGGCTGTTGAAGATGTTTTTTCAATCAAGGGTCGAGGTACCGTGGTTACTGGTAGAATTGACCGTGGTGTTGTCAAGGTTGGTGAAGAAATCGAGATTGTCGGTATTAGAGATGCTCGAAAAAGCACTGTTACCGGAGTTGAGATGTTTCGTAAACAACTGGATCAAGGTCAAGCCGGCGATAATGTCGGAATATTACTTCGAGGTATTGAGAAAGAAGATGTCGAACGAGGACAAGTTTTGGCTAAACCCGGAACTACCACTCCACATACCGAATTCGAAGCTCGGGTTTACATCCTAAGTAAAGAAGAAGGTGGTCGTCATACTCCGTTCTTTAATGGTTATAAACCTCAATTCTATATCCGAACTACTGATGTAACAGGTGAAGTCACCTTACAAAAGGGTGTAGAAATGGTTATGCCAGGTGATAATGCTGATATGACTGTTAAATTGATTGTTCCCGTAGCTATGGAAGAAGGACTTAGATTTGCTATTCGTGAAGGTGGTAAGACTGTGGGCGCTGGAGCAATTACTAAAATTATTAAATAAATTTGAAAAACATAAAGAGCCTCTGAGCTTATGTTTCAGAGGCTCTTTTTACTAAAAAATGGCAGCTGCACAGAGAATTAGAGTTAAACTCAAAGCTTTTGATCATCGAGTGATTGATGAATGTGGAGCCAAAATTTTGCAAACTGCTCTGTCTACTGGCGCCAAAGTGGTTGGACCAGTCCCTCTGCCGACAAAACGCAAAAAATTTCCGGTGACTATTAGTCCGCACACTGACAAAGATGCTCGGGAACATTTTCAAGTTTTGACTCATAAACGTCTAATTGACATTATGGAGCCGACTGATAAGACGATTGATTCACTTATGCACTTGGAATTACCCGCCGGAGTAGGAATTGAGATTAAAATGTAGTTTTTGGTTTAAAAACCAAATACTTTTGAAATTTTTGTCAAAAAAAGCTATAATAGCTGACGTTTATGCGGCTAATACACAAACAAAACATGTGTTGCCAAAGAAAGTACGTAAAATGAGTTTATAGTGACGTTTGGTTTTAGAAAAACCCGACAGTCGGGTTTTTTTATTTTACAAGCATAGCTAAAAACTCAAATAATATGGATATCTTTTACGCTATTAAGAAAAACCAAATACATGCCTATAATACCGAAGGAAAACGGTTATTTGTAAGCAAGCTTTTAGTGAAACCAGTGACTGTAACTCAAGTCAAACATGGTGATAAAGATGGCTATGAGGCTATCCAGGTAGGTGTTTTAAATCGAAAAAGAATTAACAAACCGTTAGCTGGTCATACTAAAACTAGTCAAATTACGCCTCGCTATGTTCGTGAGATTAGACTAAGTGAAGCAAGTGATAAAAAAGTAGGAGACCAAATTACCGTATCACAAATTTTTGAACTTGGTGATACCGTAACTGTTTCGGCTGTTAGCAAAGGTAAGGGTTTTGCCGGTGGCATGAAACGATGGGGATTTAGTGGTGGTCCTAAGACTCATGGTCAGTCAGATCGGCAACGATCTCCAGGCTCTATTGGGCAAGGAACTACTCCGGGTCGAGTCTATAAAGGTAAACGAATGGCAGGTCAAATGGGTAATCAGACTATTACCATTAGCGGTAGTCAGATTGTCCATATCGATGAAGCTGCTAATGAACTTTGGTTGACCGGAGCTATTCCCGGACCAAAAGATGGTTTAGTTTTGCTGTGCAAGAAAGGTAAGAAAAAATTTGTTGCCCTACAAAACCAAAACACAGAAGCAACTACAGTAGAAGAGGTGCAAGAATCAAATCAAGAACCCAAAGCTCAGGAATCAGAAGCCAAGCCAGCTGAAGAAACAGTAGTAGAAGAAAAAACCCAAGATGGAGAAGTAGAAAAGAAAGAAGAAACTAAATAACTATGAAAATACCAGTTTTTGATCTTACCGGTAAACAAATTGAAGAATTAACGCTTAATAAAGCCATATTCGAAGCTAAAGCTAATCCGGAACTGCTGGCCCAAGCTATCCGAATTCATCAGTCGAATCAACGAGCTGCCTCAGCTTCCACTAAAACCAGATCTGACATTGCTCGAACCGGTAAAAAACTCTATAGACAAAAAGGTACGGGTGGAGCTAGACATGGTGATAAAAAAGCCCCAATTTTTGTAGGAGGATCCAAAGCTCACGGACCAAAGCCAACCCAACATTTCCGTCTTAAATTCCCTAAGAAAATGCGACGTGAAGCTTTAAAAAGTGCTCTAAGTGTAAAAGCATCAGACAAAGCTATTATTGTGATAGCTGGTTTGGATAAGATCAAACAAGCTAAAACCAAAGATGCTGCTGGTTTTATCCAAGCTGTCTACGAAGGCAAAAAACAACGAGGTATTGGCTTAGTACTTACCCAAGACTTGGGTCAAGCCCAAAAAGCTTTCCGTAATTTACCAATTGTTACTTGTTTAGCAAGCGATAAACTAACCAGCTATGAAGTCTTAAAAGCTCATCAGCTGGTTTTTGCAAAAGAAGCTTTAGAACAAATTACCAAGAGATTAAGTTAAAAGTTATGAGACAAGATTTAGTTTTGAAACGACCAATTATTACTGAACGATCCATGACTCTTGCTGGTCAGGGGCGATTTACTTTTGAAGTTCATCCCAAAGCTAGCAAGACTATGATTGCTCAAGCAATTGAAGCAGCTTTTAAAGTTAGCGTAGTTGATGTGGCTACCAGCAGTATTAGAGGCAAAATCCGTCGTTTTGGGAGCAGACGCAAAGAAGCCCATGTTGGAGCTGGTAAAAAAGCCATGGTAACTTTAAAAAAGGGTCAAAAAATTGATTTATTTGAAATAAGAGAAGAAAAATAATATGGCAATTAGAAAAGTTAAACCGATCACCAATGCTCAACGACACAAAAGCTTTTTAGATACTAAAAAGTTATCTAAAAAACGGCCAGAAAAAGGTTTAGTTACCATTTTGAAAAAACATTCAGGTCGAAATAATATGGGTCGGGTCACGGTTAGACATCAAGGCGGACGCCAAAAACGGTACTATCGAATGATTGACTTTAAGAGAAATAAACTTAATATCGAAGCCAAAGTAGTAGCCATTGAATATGATCCAAACCGAACTGCTAATATTGCTTTGCTTATTTATAAAGATGGGGAAAAACGGTATATCTTAGCACCTGAACAATTAGAAGTTGGTAAAACGGTCATTGCTGGAGAAACTGCCGAATTTAACCCTGGTAATGCTTTACCACTTAAAAATATTCCAGTGGGGATGCCAATTCATAATATTGAATTGCGACCTGGCAAAGGCGGACAAATTATTCGCAGTGCCGGTTCAGCCGCTACTATCCAAGCTAAAGAAGGTGGCTATGCCAATATCCAATTACCATCAGGTGAAATTCGCAAAATTAGAGAAGAATGTTATGCTACTATTGGCCAACTGAGTAATAGTGATTGGCAAAATATCTCTTTAGGTAAGGCTGGCCGTAAACGCCACATGGGAATTAGGCCTGGCGTGCGAGGAGTAGCTATGGCTCCCAATGCCCATCCTCATGGAGGTGGAGAAGGTCGATCAGGTGTTGGTATGCCTTCACCAAAATCACCTTGGGGTAAGAAAACTTTGGGTAAGAAAACTCGAAAACGTCGTAAGTATTCAGATAAACTTATTATTAAAAGAAGGAAAAAATAGCTGATAGCTGATAGCTTTTAGTTTACAACTATGAGTAGAAGTTCAAAAAAAGGACCATATATTGATGAAAAACTTTTGAAAAAAGTTTTAGCTCAAAAAGAAAACGGTCGTAAAGATGTGATCAAGACTTGGGCTCGAGCTAGCCAAATCCCACCAGAATTTGTTGGTCACACTATGGGAATTCACAACGGCAAAGTCTTTTTGGAAGTGTATATTACCGAAGCTATGGTAGGACACCGGCTAGGTGAATTTTCACCTACCAGAACATTTAGAGGTCATGGCAAGATGGTTAAACGACTTATTACCAAAACTTAGTATTACTTTTTTACTATATGGAAATTGTTGCATATCAAAAATCAATCCGAATGACACCCAGAAAACTACGCTTAGTAGCTGATTCAGTTCGGTCTTTACATCCAAGCGATGCTCTGGTACAGTTGCAGTTTATTCATAAACGGGCTGCTAAAACGCTGTATAAAGTTTTAAAGCAAGCCATTTCTAACGCAGTTAACAACCACAAATTGTCTGAACAGGATTTGGTGATCAAACACATTTTGATTGAAAATGGCCCAACGTACAAACGGTTCCGAGCTGGCGCCAGAGGTCGAGCCCGATCAATTTTGAAACGAACTAGTCATATTAAATTTGTCTTGGAAGCTAAAGAGCTAGTCAAAGTAGAGGAACACAAAGAAACTGTCAAAAAAGAAGAGAAACCTGTTAAAAAAGTAAAAACTGAAGTTAAAAAATAATTATGGGAAAAAAAGTTAATCCATTCGGCTTTCGCTTAGGAGTTTTAAATACCTGGAAATCACGTTGGTTTGCTAACCGACATGATTACCGCAAACTCTTATTGGAAGACATTAAATTACGAGAATATCTGATGGATAAGCTGAAAAATGCTGGAATTGTTAAAGTTGAGATTGAACGATCTATTAACGTTATTAAGATCTTTATTCATGTTAATCGTCCAGGGGTGGTAATTGGTAAAGGTGGTACTGGGATGGAAGATTTGAAAAAGGAAATTAAAAAACGGCTCAATATCAGAGAAAATGACAGCAAAGCTATGAAAGTTGATGTTAAAGTTGAAGAGGTTAAAAACGCTAATATTCAAGCTAGGTTGATAGCTCAACGGATTGCCGATCAGCTGATTGGCCGTTATCCTCATCGCCGAGCTGTTACCCAAGCTATTGAACGGGCTATGGAAAGTGGGGCTAAAGGAATTAAGATTCAACTATCTGGCCGAATTGGTGGAGCTGAAATTGGTAGATCAGAAAAATACAGTGAAGGTACAGTTCCAACTCAAACCTTGCGGGCCGATATTGATTATGCTGAAGTACCATCTTTAACCAGATCAGGATATGTAGGTATTAAAGTTTGGGTGTATAAAGGGGAGCGAAAAATTAATTAAGTACTAGTATGTTACAACCAAAGAAAACAAAATATCGGAAACAATTTAGAGGTAAACGCAGAGGTAATGCTGAGGTTGGTTCAGATATTTCTTTTGGAGAATACGCTTTGCAATCATTGGGTCGAGGTTGGGTAACTAGCCAACAAATCGAAGCTGCTAGAAAAACCATTACCAGCTACACTAAACGTATGGGTCGCAGTTGGATTCGGATTTTTCCAGACAAACCCTATACCAAACGAGCAGCTGGATCAAGAATGGGTAGCGGCAAAGGTGATGTAGAAGGCTATGTAGCCGTAGTTAAACCAGGCCGAATTATGTTTGAAATTTCGGGAGTAAGCCGAGAAATTGCCCAAGAAGCTTTACGCCGAGCCAGTCACAAATTTGGTATTAGAACAAAATTTATTGAAAAAGAAGATTAAGTATGAAAAAAGATCGCAAGCAAACTATTAGAGAGATGAGTATTGGTGAACTAAGCAAACGTCTGACTGAAATTACTAAAGAATTGGTTGATGCCAAAATGAGTTTAGCTATGGGAACTTTGAAAAATGTTCATCAGATTAAGCTGCTACGGCACGAAATGGCTTTTATTAAAACTATCTTAACTAAACGTCAGCAGGAAGCTGAGCCTGGTAAATAGGAGTAATGTATGAAAACAATAACTGGAATTGTCGTTTCAAATAAAATGGAAAAAACGGTGAAAGTTCAGATTGACCGATTATGGATGCATCCGATGTATAGAAAACAAATCAAGCGAAGTAAGACCTTACTGGCTCACACTGATAAAATTATTGACCTGGGAACCACTGTTGTTATTGGAGAAACCAGACCGGTCAGTAAAAATAAAACTTGGAAAGTAATCGAAATTGTAGCTGGTGGTAGTAAGAAAGTACTTGAACAAACGACTAAACAAGCTGCTCAAGAAGAAGATAAAAAACTCGTTGAGGAAAAACCCTCAAAACCAACTCTAGCTGAAACTAAAAAAGAAACTGTTAAAAAAGATTAATATATGATACAACTACGAACCGTCCTACAAGTTGCCGATAACTCAGGAGCTAAAAAACTCAGAGTCATGCTTGTTCATGGTGGCAGCAAACGCCGTTTTGGCTATGTAGCTGATATTGTAACTGCCAGCGTCATCAAAGCTGATGCAACTGGAGCAGTTAAAGATGGCGATAAGGTCAAGGCTGTGATTGTCCGGACCAAAAAAGAAATCAGACGTAATGATGGTTCTTATATTCGTTTTGATGAAAATGCAGCTGTGGTAATTGAAAGTTTAACTTCCAAAAATCCGATTGCAACCAGAATTTTTGGGCCAATTGCCAGAGAAGTTAAAGATGCCGGTTTTGCCAAAATTGCATCCTTAGCACCTGAAGTTTTATAAAAACCTATGAAACAAACAAACACTAAACTACGAGTCGGAGACAGAATTGCAGTTACCAAAGGTAAAGACCAAGGTAAAACTGGATCTATTGAAAAAGTCATAGCCAACAAAGGCCAGGTTTTAGTGGAAAATATTAACATGGTCAAAAAGCACGTTAAGCCTCGGGGTAATCAGCAAGGTGGTATTATCACTGTCAATCGACCTATGAGTATTGCCAATGTGCAAGTAGTTTGTCCAGCTTGTAAGAAACGAACCAGAATTGCTTTTGAAGGTGAAGGTAAAGAAAAACAGCGAATTTGTAAAAAATGCAAAGCTGTTTTGGAATTTAAAAAAGAAGATAAAAAGTAAGTTTTAACCTATGAATAGATTACAAGAAAAATACCAGAAGGAAATTTTACCACAGCTCAAAAAAGAGCTTGAGATTGCCAATAATATGGCTGTACCCAGACTGGCTAAAATTGTAGTCAATATGGGAATGGGTGATGCATCCAAGGATAAGCAAATTCAAGAAAAGATTATGGCTTATATGACTCAAATCGCTGGTCAAAGACCTCAATTTAGAAAAGCTAAAAAATCGATTGCTGATTTTGGTGTTCGTGAGGGTGATGCTGTTGGAATCAAAGCTACCCTACGAGGAGAACGAATGTATGAATTTTATGACAAACTCTGCTCCATTGTCTTGCCGCGGTTACGGGATTTCCAGGGTGTTAGTCTTAAAGCTTTTGACACTCAAGGCAACTACAATTTGGGTCTTTCGGAACAAATTGTCTTTCCAGAGGTAGTTTATGATACAATCGATCGGGTTCGAGGACTGCAAATTACGATTACTACCACTGCCAAAAATCGGGACGAAGCTTATTTATTACTAAAATACTTAGGCATGCCATTTGAAAAGAAAGAGGAGAACTAATATGTCAACCACAGCAAAATTTGTTAAAGATTTAGAAAAGAAACCTAAGTTTGCCAACCGCAAACGTAACCGCTGCCAATTATGTGGTCGACCTAGAGGTTATATCCGGATGTTTGGACTATGCCGTTTGTGTTTTAGAGAGCGGGCTCACAGAGGCGAGTTACCAGGTGTAACCAAAGCTAGTTGGTAATTATTAGAAATTAATACTTAAAAAAGATTATGTATTCAGATCCAATCGCAGACATGCTTACCAGAATCAGAAACGGCTATATGGCAAAGGCTGGACAGGTAGTCATACCTCACTCCAAGTTAAAAACCGCTATTGCTGAGGTTTTAAAGGAGAGTCAATATCTTAAAGAAGTTTCTGTTCAAGAAGAGAATAAAAAGAAAACTTTGGTAGTAGAACTTTTATACAAACAAGGTAAACCAGCTATTACTAAAATGATCCGAATCTCTAAAGCTGGTCGCCGAGTGTATCAGTCTAAAAGCAAGTTGCCGCACGTGTTGTCTGGTCTAGGGATTGCTATTATTTCCAACTCAAAAGGAGTTATGACTGATAAGCAGGCTCGTAAGCAAGGTTTAGGTGGAGAAATTGTGTGTCAAGTTTGGTAAACATAATATGTCAAGAATAGGTAAACAACCAGTATCAATTCCTGAAGGCGTAACTGTTGCTCTTGAAGATCGAGAGTTGGTAGCCAAAGGTCCTAAAGGCGAAAACAGAGTCAAAATTCAACATGGCGTTACAGTAACGGTAGCTGACAAAGAAGTAGTAGTTACTCGCAAAAATGATGCTAAAGCCATCAAGGCTTTACATGGGACAACCAGAAATTTGATCAACAATGCCGTTATTGGTGCAGCTCAGGGATATCAAAAAACGTTAAAACTGATTGGAACTGGATATCGGGTAGCTCAACAGGGTAGTAAATTACAGATTTCTTTGGGTTTTTCTCATCCGATTGATATTGAGCCAGTTGAAGGGATTACTTTCTCAGTTGACGGCCAAGATACCATTGTGGTTTCCGGTTGCAACAAACACTTAGTCGGTCAAGTGGCTGCCAATATTCGAGCCAAACGCCCACCTGAACCATATAAAGGTAAAGGTATCCGCTATGAAAATGAACAAATTATCAAGAAAGCTGGTAAGACCAGTAAAGGTGATGCAGCCTAAGCTATATGAAAAAAATTAATCAAATACGAGCTAAACGCCAAATGAGAAATCGAGCTAAAATTGCCCAAACTAGTGATCGAGCTCATTTAACTGTCTTTCGTTCTGGTAAACACATCTACGCTCAACTTATTGATCAAAAAGGTAAAACTTTAGCTACGGCTTCAGATGCCAAAGCTAAGAAAGGGACTAAAACTGAAAAAGCTCAGGCAGTTGGTGAAGAAATCGGTAAAAAAGCAGTAGAGCTTAAAATCAAGCAAGCAGTTTTTGATCGAGGAGCTTACAAATTTCATGGTCGGGTTAAAGCCGTCTGTGAAGGTGCTCGAGCTGCTAAATTAGTAATCTAACAAATACATACCTATGATGAACCCAAAAGGACAACAACGTCGCAACCAAGATCCACATCAGAAACCGGAAGAAAAAGAATTTGATGAAAAAATCATCCAAATCAAACGGGTTTCTAAAAAGACTAAAGGTGGTAATAATATTAGTTTTACCAGCCTAGTGGTGATTGGTGATCACAAAGGTAAGGCTGGGATTGGATTTAGCAAAGCTCCAGACGTTTTAAACTCTATTAGAAAATCGGTTAAAAAAGGCAAGAAAAACATGGTCTCAATTGATTTGGTTGGAGCTAATACTATTGCTCATCAGGTCTATCACAAACGTGGTGCAGCGGTCGTTTTACTTAAACCCGCTCCAGAAGGTACTGGCGTGATTGCTGGTGGTCCAGTCCGGGCTGTGGTTGAAGCTTTTGGAGTCCAAAATATTGTGACCAAATGTATGGGAACAGCCAATAAAGCTTCCAATGTTTATGCTACCTTTGAAGCTTTAGCTCAACTGAAAAAAGTCAAAGTCACTAAACCAACTGAAGCAAAACCAGAGAAAAAAGCTGAAATTAAGAAACCTGTAGCTACTAAACCAGTTTTTAAAAAAGAGATTAAAAAGACAGTCAAAAAAGAAATTAAACAAAAGACTAAATAAATAATACCTATGGTGACATTAGATCAATTACCAGCATCAGTTAGTAGAGGCAAAAAACGACTTGGTCGAGGTTATGGTAGTGGTAAAGGTGGCCATACTTCCTCCCGAGGTCAAAAAGGCCAGAAATCCCGAACTACAGCCAAATTGCTATTTGAAGGAACTAAAACCAATAAAGACTTTTTCCGCCGGACGCCATGGTTACGGGGTAAAAACCGGCTGAAATCATTTAATGAAAAACCAGTACTGATCCAAAGTTCCAGCTTATCTGTTTTTAAAGCTGGAGATGAAGTAGATCTCAAAGCTTTGACCAAGAAAAAATTGATTCCGGAAAAAACTAAAACCGTCAAAATTTTGTTTGACAAAGATCCGGGAGTCAAACTAATTCTCAAAGTTCCAGCTTCCAAAGCGGCTATCAAAGCGCTTCAAGCATAAGGTTTGTCATTTTAAACCTGTTTTAGAATCTTTTTGCCATCACCTTTTTACTTTAAGATTGAAACATTTCTTCTGGATCTGGAATATCAAAATCTTTACCAAACCTATCTATAAGAAAATCTCTCACAAGTTGCATATTTGATTTCTTTTGATTTTCACTAGAATTTTCTTCATCATATTCCTCTGCTTCTTCACCATTAAGTTTTTGAACTACAATTTTTAACTCTTGCCAATCAATACTTCTAAAATCTTGTTCTTCAAAATCATCAAAACTAAAATCCGTATCGCCTTCAAAAATATGAATAAACCTTTCATAAAACCACCAAGTTGGACTATCATCTTCGGGTTTGGTTTTAGGCAAATGATTATCTCCGTGCTTTTTGTTTAACTGTTCTACTCTTAAAATATCGTCTTTTGTCCATCCAGGTATTTCCATAGTATCAATAATACCATTTCTGAACAGATTGTAAGTGGCTCAGAAGAAGAAACTATAAAAAATATTTTTCAATGATAAAAGCCAATCCGTCTTCATTTACTGATGGAGCTATTTCATCAGCTATTTCTTTAAGTTCATCGACGGCATTGCCCATAGCTACTTTTAAACCACAAGCCATAAGTAGAGGAAAATCATTATAGCCATCACCAATACCAATAATTTCTTTTGGAGAAATATGTAAAAGTTTGGCTAGCTCAAAAACTGCATATTGTTTAGTAGCTTTGATATTTGAAAAATACACATCTGTCAAATGATCACTTTGATAAGAAGCAGCTTTAACCGCAGCTACATCAGAAACCGTTTCTGTAACAGCGTTTATTAGCTGTTCGGCTAAATCATAATCAATATCGTGAATTGAAATTTTTCGGACCTTAGCATGACTTGGAATTGTTTTAGGATTGTCTATACCTCCTATATCGCACGAAGCTCTTACCATCTGGCAATCTTTACTTAATTTTAAAATTTGGTTAGCTTTTTGGGGAGATAAAATCGCTTCCCATAAAATATTGCCATTTTTGCTATCTACAATGACAGCACCATTGTCAACGATACATGGGCCCAGAGTTCCCAAGTGATTTACCAAATACTCAACTAGAAAAAATGGTCGGCCAGTGGCGAAAGAAAATGTAAAACCTTTTTCTGAAAGTGACTTTATACTTTCAGCTACTTTTTCAGAAGGTAAAGCATTTGGGTTAATTTGTGTCAAAGTTCCATCAATATCTGAAACAATAGCTTTATATTTTGACATAGGAAGATTGTAACATGTTTGTTTGAGCAGGATTTGCTTTGAAACAGAAAAAAAATGCTAAAATCTTGATAATTGAATAATGAAACATAACATCTTTTTCTTAAACGCAGAAATTCTCAAACAGTATTTAAAACAGTATGGGAGAGGGGTACACTCAAAGGATTATGAATTTGCCATTAGTGTTCATGCTAAGGAATACTTTGAAGAAAAACTAAACCAACAGTTTGTTATTACCTTTGAACAAAATAGCAAGAGGCACAACTTTCCCAACCGCTTTACACCTAGTCTGGAACAGTTACGAGAAATCCTTACAACATATAATGAAGAAGATACGCCTGTGGATTTTGCATTGGCTCCAGTAAGTGCTGATAAACTTGAAGGGTATGCTTATCCGTTTCAAATAAAGAGATTTTATTCTACATCCTTAGATAGGGCTAACGAAAAACTTGCAGCATTCATCAATGAAAAAGCGAATAAATACCGCTCCAGTCAGGTAGGGCTTATTATTGTCCCTCAAATGAGGGGGCAGGAGACTAATACAAAAAGTTTTGACATTAAAGACTTGAAGAGTAAGCTAAACATCCAAGAAGGAGCTATTCGTGCAGTATATGTCTTCCAGTTCTTCAATGAAACTCCAAAATTTATTGGACTTTGGGCATCTCAAGAAGCATTAGCGGAAAATATCAAATGATTACACAGACCTCTTTACCAACCAGAGCAGATTTGCAACCTGTTCTAAGACAGTTTGTTATCTTGATCTCCTAATTTGGTATTTCCTCTTTCCTTTGCTACAATAAGTTGCCTAAATAAATACGCTGCTTAGTCTTTAATATAAGCAGTTTTTTAGTTTGTGCTTACATGAACATTGCTGAACTTATCCGATCAGTTTTTAATGCCAAAGAGCTTCGTAACAAGCTTTTATTTACCTTAGTTATTTTTGTCATTTTCCGTTTTGTAGCCCACATTCCTTTACCAGGAGTGGATACCGATGCTCTAAAAGCTCTGTTTAATAGCAATCAGCTATTGGGACTTTTGGATATTTTCTCAGGGGGAACTTTGGGTAATTTTTCAATTTTGGCTTTAGGGTTGGGGCCATACATTAATGCCTCGATTATTTTAAATCTACTGACAATCGTTATCCCTAAGCTGGAAGAGCTATCCAAAGAAGGGGATTATGGTCGGGAAAAGATCAATATGTATACTCGGTTTTTGACGATTCCTTTGGCAATTTTCCAATCTATTTCCATGATTGCGATTTTGCGCTCACAGCAGCCTCCCATTATTACCCAGATTAACCCAATTGGAATTACGGCTATGGTAATTACTATGGTAGCCGGAACGGTTTTGCTGATGTGGTTGGGAGAACTGATCACCGAGTTCGGAATTGGCAATGGTATTTCCCTGCTGATTTTTGCCGGGATCGTGGGTCGTCTGCCAGTATCTTTATTTCAAACTCTGTCTGTAGCTGAGACTTTTAATTTTATGAATATTGTGATTTTTGCAGCCATGGCCATTTTAGTTATTGCCGGGATTGTAGTAGTCAATGAAGCTACTCGTAAAATCACCATTTCTTATGCTAGGAGAATTAGGGGTCAAAGTGGCATCGGGAGTGTCGAATCCCATATTCCGCTACGGGTCAATCAAGCTGGGGTGATCCCGATCATCTTTGCTATTTCCTTGGTTTTAGTGCCTTCATTTATTGGCCGTTACCTCCAGACGCTTTCAAACCAAGGTTTGAGTAATTTTGGCATAACTTTAAATACTATTTTTAATCCCAGTGGTTTGTGGTACAACTTGCTCTACTTTTTGCTGGTAGTGGTTTTTACCTATTTTTATACAGCCATTACTTTTAATCCCAATAAAATTGCCGATGATATTAAAAAACAAGGTGGGTTTATCCCTGGGATCAGACCAGGTCAACCAACCTCTACTTATCTCAATCGAGTACTAACCCGAATTACTTTGGCTGGAGCGCTATTTTTGGGAGCCATTGCGATTTTGCCCTCAATTGCCCGGGAACTAACTCAAATCAATACCTTGGCGATTGGCGGAACCGGAATCTTAATCGTAGTATCAGTAATTTTAGAAACCAGCAAGAGTTTACAAGCTCAGTTGGTGATGCGTAATTACGACAAGTTTATTTATTAAGTACTTGTTCTTGTCATTCTGAACTTGTTTCAGAATCCCTTTATGGGACCTGCGATATACTCAGGATGATGAAAGTCATATGTTTATTATCATTTATGGTCCTGAAGGTTCTGGCAAAAGCACGCAATGTGTCATGCTGGCTGATAAACTAGATTTAACTAAATTAGGCTCTGGTGATTTGGTTCGTAAGTATGCTAAAGAGGATAAAGGGATTATTGGTCAAATCTGCCGAGACGGTTTACAAAAAGGTCACTATATTGCTGATAGCGAAATGTTTGTGATGTGGAAGCAACGGTTTAAAGAACCGGATGTGGATAAAGGTTTTGTAATTGAAGGTTTTCCTCGCAACATGACCCAAGCTTTGTTTTTAGATGACAAATTGTCTAAATATAAAAAAGAAGCTACTTTGGTTATTTATCTTAAAGTTCGGGAAAAAGAATCAATCAAACGTTTACTCAAACGTGGCCGTCGTAATCCTGATGGCTCATTAGCTGATTCGCCAGAAAACATCAGAGAACGGTTGCGCCGTTACAAAGCCGAAGAAAAAGACGTGCTGGAGTTTTACAAAGGTAAAGATATCCTTCATGAAGTTGATGGCGAACGTAGTATTGAAGAAATTCATGAAGATCTAGTCAAGCTAGCCCAGAAATATGACAATGGTACAGCTACTAAAGAGTAATCTGCAGATTGCAATTGATGGACCGGTTGGGGCTGGTAAAAGTATTGTGGCCAATTTGCTATCCAAAAAACTCGGCATTGTCTATGTTTATACCGGTGCCATGTACCGGGCGGTGGCTTACCTGGGTTTACAAGCTGGTGTTCCTTTAGAAAATGAAGATGCTATTTTAGATTTACTCCAAAAAGTCACAATTAAACTAAAACCCACTGATCAGGAAGATCGGGTTTGCACTGTCTTGATTGATGACCAGGATGTAACCGAAGCGCTATTTACTCCTGAAGCTAGTGCTGGGTCTTCGCAAGTTGCTGTACACCCAAAAATCCGGGCTGAACTGGTTACACAGCAGCAACGAATGGCTGATGATCACGCGGTGATTATGGAAGGTCGGGATATTACTACCGTGGTACTGCCTAAGGCAGACCTTAAAATTTTTATGACCGCTGATGTCAAGATTCGAGCACAGCGTCGGTTAGAGGATTTGGTTAAAAAAGGTTATCCAAAAACCCTTGACGAAGTGATTGCTGAAACCGAAGAACGAGATTATCAAGACAGTCATCGGGCAGCTGATCCACTTGTCCAAGCCTCGGATGCTTGGTATCTTGATACTACTGATTTAAGTATTTCTCAAGTTATCGAACTAATCTGTGATAAATTGAAAGAAAAGAATCTGATAGCATATGAAAGCTGATTTAAAGACCAAAGCCGAAATAGAAGCCATGCGTGAGTGTGGTTATAAGCTGTCTTCAGTTTTAGAGCGACTTATTCCTTTTAGTACCACAGGCAAAACTCTTTTGGAGATTGAAAACTTAGCCCAAAAACTAATTGCCGAAGAAGGGGGTAAGGCTGGTTTTGCCATGGTGCCTGGCTATGATTGGGCAACCTGTATTAATATTAATGACGGCATTGTGCACGGTATTCCCAATCAGTATCAGCTGCGGCCAGAAGATGTCGTTTCAATAGATATCGGCATGTACTACAAAGGTTTTCATACCGATATGTCGACTACTTTTCAGGTTGAACCTCAACATAATAAAGAAATTGACCACTTTTTGCAAACCGGTCAAAAAGCCTTAGAAAAAGCTATTGCTCAAGTCAAACCTGGCAACCGCATTGGACACATTTCTCAGGTGATTGAAGATATAGTAGAAGGTCAGGGCTATAGCTGTTCCCGTAATCTGACAGGTCATGGAGTGGGTCGGACGCTACATGAATACCCCCAAATTCCCTGTATTTTAGTTCAGGATATTGATCAAACCCCTTTAATTAAGGCAGGGATGACTTTGGCTATAGAGGTCATTTATGCTCAAGGAACCTATCAAAATAAAACATCAAAAGAAGACGGATGGACAATTTCCACTGCTGATGGTAAAATTGCTGCTGTCTTTGAAAAGACCATCGCCGTAACTGACGATGGTTATTTGATTCTAACACCTTAAAACCAAAAAAATGCACTTTGCTAACGAGCTTTTTTTTGATATAATTCACCTCTGTAACTATGGGGAAACAAAACTTTGAAACAAAAGAGGGAGAGGTCGTTGAAGCCCTGCCAAATACAACCTTTAGAGTAAAATTAGACGAAGATGAACGGGTGGTTCTATGTACTTTATCTGGCAAAATGAGAATGTATAAAATTCGAGTTTTACCAGGTGATCGGGTCAAAGTTGAGTTTACTCCATACGATGAAAATAAGGGGAGAATAGTCTTTAGAAGCAAGTAATTTCCCACTATTTGTAATTAGCAAAGGTAAGATATTATGAAAGTACAAGCTAGTGTTAAAAAAATTTGTCGGGAGTGTAAAATCGTTCGTCGTCGTGGACGACTGACGGTTATTTGTAAACGTAATAAACGTCATAAACAACGTCAAGGATAAAACCTATGCCAAGAATTGCCGGAGTTGATATACCAGAACAAAAACGAACCGAAATAGCCCTAACCTATATTTATGGGATTGGGCGTTCTAATGTAGCTCAAATTTTAAAATTAGCCAATGTGGATGGAGATAAACGGGCTAAAGATTTGACCGATCAAGAAGTGTCCCGAATTGTTAAAGCTCTAGAAACCATGCCGGTTGAAGGAGCTTTACGTAAAATTGTAGGCGAAAACATTCAACGACTTAAACAAATTCGAAGTTATCGAGGTATGCGTCACGCAGCTAGACTGCCAGCTCGAGGTCAACGGACCAGAGTAAACGCTCGGACTCGTAGAGGTCGCAGAATGACAGTAGGAGCCCTAACCAAAGAAATGGCTCAAAAATTAGATGAAGCTAAAAAAAGTTAAAATTTAATGTGCTATGGCAACAGTAAGTAAAGCTAAAAACAAACAAGTAACTAATGGTCGCGTCTATGTGACCGCTACCTTCAATAATACGTTGGTTATGGTGACTAACGAAGAGGGTGATGCGCTATGTTGGGGTTCTAGTGGTAGCAGTGGTTTTAAAGGTTCCCGAAAATCTACTCCATATGCAGCTACTACTGCAATTGATAAAGTCATTCAAGAAGCCAAGCAAATGGGTTTAAAACAAGTTAAAGTCTTTATTAAAGGCCCTGGTGTAGGTCGAGATGCAGCTCTGCGAGTTTTGCGTAGTAGCGGTGTCAAAGTCAGCATGATTGCTGATGTGACCCCAATTCCTCACAATGGCTGTCGACCCAAGAAAAGACGCCGAGCCTAATAAATAGTTATCATAGAAAATTATGGCAAGATATACTGGACCAAAAAATCGATTAGCTCGTAGCTTAGGCCGAGAATTAGGTCTTAAAACTAATGCAGCCAAACTGGATCGCCGCCTGCAAGTTCCTCCTGGACAGCATGGACCAAAGGGTCGACGCGGTAAGCCATCTGACTATAGTTTACAGCTTAAAGAAAAACAAAAAGTCCGCTGGACGTATGGAGTTTTAGAGCGTCAATTCCGTCGTTACTTTGAAGAAGCTCGCAAAAATCCTAAAGCTACTGGTACCCGCTTGCTTCAGCTTTTAGAGCTGAGATTAGATAATGCTATTTTCCGAGCTGGATTAGCCCCAACCCGAACTGCAGCCCGCCAGTTTGTGACTCATGGCCATGTTTTAGTAAATGGTAAAAAAGTTGATATTCCATCTTATCAAGTCAAAACAGGTGATACCGTGACTTTAGTCAATAAACTATTGGAAACTCCAGTAGTTAAAACATTATTGGAAAATAAAAAATATCAAATACCCAAATGGATGGAGCGTAAAGCTGCAGTTGGTAAAATTGTCAGAGAGCCGGAACGGAATGAAATGGATTCAGATATTTCTGAACAATTAATCGTTGAGTATTATTCTCGTTAATAAATTAAGCCTGCGGGATATTCCACTATTGTGGAGTGAGCAGGAAAAGGAGGCACTATGTTGCAACCACAATTTAAAATCGAAACTCTTGAAGAGAAAGATGGCTATGCCAAGCTTTCGATTGAACCATTGGAACAAGGCTATGGTCATACTTTAGGTAATGCTCTACGCCGAACTCTACTGACCTCTATCAAAGGGGCTGCTGCTGCTTCAGTCAAAATTGACGGAGTCAAACATCGTTTTAGTACCCTTTCAGGCATGAAAGAAGATGTAGTCGAGTTTTGTTTACAACTAAAACAGCTTCGGATTAAATACGAAGGTGATGAGCCAGTCGAGTTACGCTTAGAAGTTTCAGGCAAAAAAGAGATTACCGCTGCAGCTATTGAAGCTCCAGCTGGAGTCGAAATCTTAAATCCAGAATTGGTTTTAGCTCATTTATCAGATGCCAAAGCCAAACTTAAAGCTATTATTACTGTCGAATCCGGCTATGGCTACAAATTAGCTGAAGAACGCCGTACTTCAACAGTTGGCGTAATTCCTTTGGATACAGCTTATTCACCGATTTTACGGGTTAAGTATGATGTTAAAGAAACCCGGGTCGGACAACGAACTGACTTTGACAATTTACTGTTGGACATTTGGACTGATGGTACAGTCAAACCTCAGGATGCTGTGGTTTCAGCTGCTAAAACCTTAATCAGCTATTTTAACCAAATCGTCGATCCAGTTTTACCAGAAAAAGAAGAAAAAGAGGAAATTGATCCTCATGAACAAGAAGTCATGAGACTAACTGTTGAAGAGCTGGATTTACCTACCAGAATTGCCAATGCTCTGCGCAAAGGCGGTTTTGAAACCGTTAAAGATTTATCTAAGGCTAGTAAAGATGAAATTGCCAAAGTCAAAAATCTTGGCGGTAAATCGGTTGATATTGTAGTTGAAAAATTAGTTGAAAAAGGAATCAGCGTTGCTGCTGAGTAAGGTATGAGACATCAAGTATCTGGTTTAAAACTAAACCGAGACACCAATCATCGCAAACAACTTGTTAAAACCATGGTAAGCCAGTTGGTTCTACAAGGAAGCATGGTTACAACTGAAGCTAAAGCTAAGCTAATTCGCAATGTGACCCAAAAACTCTTGGTTAAAGCCAAGGAAAATACCCTTCATATCAGACGTCAACTGATTGCTCAACTGGGTAATCCTCAGGCTGTCAAGCAAATGATGGATCATATTGCCCCAAAACTAGCTGATGCTCCAGGTGGGTTTGTAACTATGGTTCGTCAAGGAACTCGTCGCGGTGACAACACTATGATGATTAAACTTGAACTACCGGTTGTAAAAGAGCTGATTCAAGAACAGGCTCAAAAAGCTAAAGAAGAAAAAAAGATAGCTAAAAAACCTGTCAAAAAAACCGACAAAGCTGAATCAAAGAAAAAATAAAACATATGACTACAACTGCGACTAAAAAAACTGATATCAAACGCACTTGGCATGTTATTGATCTAAAACATCAAGTTTTAGGTCGAGCTTCAACGCAAATTGCCGAACTGTTGATTGGTAAACACAAATCTTGTTTTAATGCTCATGTTGATTGTGGAGATTATGTAGTAGCTATTAATGCTGCTAAAGTTGAGGTGACTGGACGAAAAGCTAAACAAAAAATGTACTACAGTCATAGTGGCTTTCCCGGTGGTTTCAAAGAAGTTAACTACACCCAACAAATGGTTAAAGATCCAAGAAAAATTATCGAACATGCTATTTCCGGCATGTTACCTAAAAACAAACTTAAAAAAGACCGCATGAAGAGGCTTAGAATTTTTGTTGATGATAAGCATCCTTATGCTGATAAATTAGAAAAATAATATGGCTGATACCATCGCTAAACCAAAAATAGTTAAAAAAGATTACGTGGCTGCAGTTGGCCGACGCAAAGAAGCCACTGCTCGAGTTCGTCTGTATCTGACCAAAAAAGGTGAGATTGAAGTCAATGGCAAACGAATTGAAGAATATTTTCCTGGAGAAATTGCTAAATCAATGTATGCTGAACCATTGCGAACTTGTAATTTGATTGGCAAACATGCTATTTCAATCAAAGTGAACGGTTCTGGTAAAAATAGCCAATTAGGAGCTATTGTACATGGTATGGCTCGAGCTATTGATAAAATTGATCCGGAAAAATATCACCCAATTTTGAAAAAACGAGGTTTATTAACCCGAGATCCTCGGGCTAAAGAACGCCGCAAAGCTGGTATGGGTGGAAAAGCTCGAGCTAAGAAGCAATCTCCGAGACGGTAAAGTTTACAAAGGCAGTATTCTTGTTTAGAATAATTATATGATTACAAACTCTCAAACCTTTAGCTTTTTTTATTTTTGGATGAACCCAAAGTTTGTTTGAGAGGTTAGTGGATTGCAAAAAGTAAAAAAATAAAACCCTCTCAAGCAGAGGGTTTTTTAGTAAGCATTTGTCATCCTGAACGAAGTGAAGGATCTAAAATTTAAAAGAAAGATTCTTCGCCCCAATTTTCATTGGGACTCAGAATGACACGTGACTTTAGTGTTTGTCATTCTTATGAAGGCAAGAATCGTTTTATGATTATAAATCTAAATTGGTTTTATTTTTATTTTTTTAGCCGCTTATTTGGAAGCGCTTAGTTTTGGTTTTTAAAATTTATAAACCCAAGCCGCTTCCAGAAGGAAGCGGTTTTTTATTTTTAAAAGGAGGAAAGTATGATGGGACCAGACCAAGTAGCAGAACGAAGACCAAAAGCTGGGATTGAAGAAGTTATTGCTCGATGGAATGAAGCTTTTGAAACAAGTCAAAGAAATCATAGAGGAGAAGAAGGGTGTGACGTCATAGCTATGGCAGAAGCTTTAACGCAGTGTCCAGATGCTATTTTAATATTAAATGATCTAATCTAAATCAAGAGCTCTTTGCACCATTGTTTCTTTTCTTCAGTTACGGTAACAAGGACAATACCCTGATTGGGTTGGCCGTAGAGAATAGTGCTGCCAAGAGGTAGAAATAAAATTGCCGGCAAAAGTGCTAAATCCTCTTCGCCATCAATTTTGAGATGTTGGCGATGTGTTAAACCACTTTGCAAAGCTGAAACTAGTTCTTGAGAGATAGTACCGGCAGGATTTTGGCAGGTGATCAAATTTGGACTTTGCAGAAAATTATCGACTGAAGTTTCTAGGTTTTGACGCTGTTCACGCTTATCAAACACATATACCTGAACAGGCAAATTATTTTGATGAGCATAGAGCGAAGAAATATCACCAATAGCTACATTAAGTTGTCTGGTATCAAGCTTGCTAGCAATTTGTTCTAAATCAGGGTTTCGTATCAGTTCTCCCAATGGTTCTTTTAAAATTTGTTTTTGCATATCACTCATAGCTAAATCATGGTCAAATATCTGCCTATACACAAAACCATCACGATCAATTTCGCCTTCGCGAATTCTGGTTGAGCTGATATGTTGGCCATCACTACTTTCTTCCAGATGGCAAACTTCAATAGGTAAGACCGGTTTATCTAATTCTTGCCGTTTTTGATTGATAGCTTCAGCTCCTGGTTTTGTCAAAGGGCTGACGACCAAACAGTCGATCTGTTCACCATCGAGTGTCGGACCATACATATCATGTAATTCGACTATATTAAAACGATTTTGCCAGCCTCGCTCATTGGCAAAAGCTTCAATATCGGCCTTGCGTAGCTCAAAATCTTGGATAGCAAAGGCTAAATCTTTATGGCTATTCATACCATTTCTGGTAATCCCAATTGCTACCTTTTCAGCCACTGAAAAAGCATGAGTAAGCAAAGTTTGATGGCCTTTGTGAAGATGGTCAAAAGTGCCGCCTAAAGCAGCGAACTGGTACTTATTCATAATAGTTTATTGTATCCTACATCTATTTTTAACTAAAAACTAATTTTAATTTCACACCCTCTTCATACTCATAGTTGTATAGTATGAGTTATTAACAAATCAAAAAAAGGAGGCACATATGCCAACCCCATCTTTACTAACCGCTTTTTCTCTCCTATTCATGGTTACTTTTGCAGTTGTTGCTTTTTCAGCGCCAATTTATGGTCATAATCAGGATCAAATTGAGCAACAATTTTCAGGAGGTGAAGTTTTAACAAGCCAGGTTGATGGAGCCGGAACTATGATGGACGATGATATAGCCACTTGTCATGCACCGCCTCCAAATTAGAATAAATTCCAGCCAACAGAAAAATTTAACCGTAGTACCAGTTGAATACTGGTGCTACGGTTTTTAGAGCAATTAATTAGATATATGTGACAAAACTAGTTTTGTAAGGAACCTTTTCATAATCCAAAGTATTAAGTACTTTATGAATACCAAGTGTTAACATATCTAGAAATGCAAAAAAAGTATCTTGATTCCAAGCTCCATCCCAAAGCTCAAATCCCATATCAGCATCAATTTTGCCTGGCTCACTCTGTTTAGTTATAAAGATCTTGGTAAGTTTTAGTTTGTCATTTAAGTCCAAAAGGGACTGGCAATAATTAGCTGGCACTTGTTTTAATAAGCCAACACTATTTACCATAACAAATTCACCTTCGGTCCGAAAACTTAATAAAATGGCTTTGGCTTTTCCTTCCAATGTTAAAGGAGATAAAAGAACAGTTTTACCATCAGCATTAGTTTCTTTATAATTCCAGCCATAATTACTCAAAAATGTTTTAATTTCTTCAAGAGTTGGAAATTTGATATTTTGATCCATGTAGACGAATTAAATGATACCGCTCATTAATCCCTAGTCTTTAGACTAGAGGTGAAAGATTAGTTCTGGCATAATTTCTGGTATGGGACTCAAATATTGGATGGGTGCTCATACCAAGCATAGGTTGCTTTACCATCTAGTATTCAT